>DATMTG010000374.1:0-10819 GCA_035565075.1 Stenotrophobium sp. | reverse complement strand
CAGAGCGGGTGGCGCTGTGGGCGTCAAAAAGCGGCGATGCCGGTCAGCGCACGCCCCAGGATCAGCGCATGGACGTCATGCGTGCCCTCGTAGGTATTGACCGTCTCCAGGTTCAGCAGGTGGCGGATCACGTGATACTCGTCGCTGATGCCGTTGCCGCCGTGCATGTCGCGGGCGGCGCGCGCGATGTCCAGCGCCTTGCCACAGTTGTTGCGCTTCATCAGCGACACCATTTCCGGCGTGGCCATGCCGGCGTCGAACAATCGTCCCAGTTGCAGCGCGCCCTGCAGGCCCAGCGCGATCTCGGTCTGCATGTCCGCGAGCTTTTTCTGAACCAGCTGATTGGCCGCCAGCGGCCGCCCGAACTGCCGGCGCGCGAGGGTATAGTCCCGCGCCGCCTGCCAGCAGAACTCCGCCGCCCCCATCGCGCCCCAGGCGATGCCGTAGCGCGCCTTGTTGAGGCAGCCGAACGGTCCCTTGAGTCCCTGCACGCCCGCCAGGTGACCGCTCTCGGGCACGTGCACATCGTCCATCACGATCTGGCCGGTGATCGACGCGCGCAGGCTCATCTTGCCTTCGATCGCCGGGGTGCTCAGCCCGGCCATGCCGCGTTCGAGGATGAAGCCGCGGATGATGCCGGCCTCGTCCTTGGCCCAGACCACCAGGACATCGGCAACCGGCGCGTGGCTGATCCAGGTCTTGCTGCCGGACAGCCGCCAGCCGTCACCATTGCGGCGCGCGCGGGTGCGCATGCCGCCGGGGTCGGAACCGAAATCCGGTTCGGTCAGGCCGAAACATCCCACCCATTCGCCACGGGCCAAGGGCGGCAGGTAGCGCTGCCGCTGCGCCTCGCTGCCGTACGCATGGATCGGATACATGCACAGGCTGGACTGCACGCTCATGGCCGAGCGGTAGCCGGAGTCGACGCGCTCGATCTCGCGGGCGATCAGGCCATAACCGACGTGACTCAACTGCGGACAGCCGTAGCCGCTGATCGTCGCGCCGAGCATGCCCAGCGCCCCCATCTCGCGGAGGATCTCGCGATCGAACGTCTCGTGGCGGAAGGCCTCGCGGATGCGCGGCTGCAGGCGCCCCTGCGCGTACTCGCGCGCGGCATCGCGCAGCGCGCGCTCCTCAGCGGTGAGCTGCGACTCCAGCAGCAGCGGGTCCTGCCAGTCGAATGCCGGTTTCATCGCCTACTTGTGGGTGAAGGTGAACGCGCCGTCCCAATCCTTGCCCGGCGGATTCTCCCGCAGGAACAGGATGCGCTCCATGAACAACGCATACACCGGATGCGGCCGCCCCGACTGCATGAGATTGAAGAACTCCGCCTCCGCCTCGTCCCATTTCTGCGCCCGGTAGAGCTTCATCGCGCCGCGATGGCGCGCCAGATCCTGCCGCAGCGCGGGGTCGAGCGCCTCCTTCGGCCCCAGTGGTTCGTAGATGCCGACCGGCTCGTTCTTGCCCTTGACCCGGACCTGGTCCAGTTCGCGGAACGACCAGTCGGCGGGCGCGGCCAGGCGTGTAGATTCGCTGACGATGACGCCGACGCCGTATTCCTTGGTCAGGCCTTCCAGCCGCGAGCCAAGGTTCACCGCGTCGCCCATCACGGTGTAGGCCATGCGGAAAGTCGACCCCATGTTGCCGACATTCATCTTGCCGGTGTTGAGGCCGACGCCGATGTTGAGCCGGGGCCAGCCGCGCGCCTCGAACGCGGCATCGAGTTCGCGGACCGCCTTCTGCATCTCCAGGCCGGCCTGCAGCGCATGCGTCGCATGGTCGGCGTCCGGCAGCGGCGCGCCCCAGAACGCCATGACCGCGTCGCCCATGTACTTGTCGATGGTGCCGCGATGCTTCTGGATCACGCTGGTCTGCTGCGTCAGGAACTGATTCATCAGCTGCGACAGTTCCCTGGCGTCGAGCTTCTCGGAAATGCTGGTGAAGCCGCGTACGTCCGAGAACAGGACCGTCATCTCGCGGCTCTCGCCCTCCATCGAGATCGCCTCGGGATGCAGCGCCAGTTCCTCGACCAGTTCCGGCGGGACGTACTGGCCGAACAGCTTCGAGATCTCGCGCTTGCCGCGCGACTCGATGAAATAGCCATAAAGCAGGTGCGCCATGAACACGGCCAGGATGAAAATCATCGGCACGCCCATCGGCATGATGAAGTTTTCCCATTGCCACAGCGCCAGCGCCAAGGCCCCGACGATGACCAGCAGGCCCAGCGCCAGCCCGGCGCTCAACAGCGCCGACAAGTGCGGGAACGCCCACGCCATCAGCACCGCGATCAGCAGCAGCATGACGATCTCGATGCCGCTGTAATACGGCGCCTTCTGCTTGATGGTGCCGCTCAGCAACCCCGAAATGATGTTGGCGTGAACCTCGACGCCGGCAAACACGCTGTTTACCGGCGTCGAACGGAAATCGAGCAGGCCGGCGGCCGTCGTGCCCATCAGCACGATGGCGTTCCTGAGCACCGCCGGATCCGCCTTGCCGTTCAGCACATCGGTGGCCGAAACATAGCGGAACGTGCGGTTGTCGCCCCGGTAGGGCACGTAGACCGCGACGTCGCCGTCGACCGGCGCGCTGACCGAGCCCAGACGCACATGCTCGAGATGCAGCGAGGTACGGATGTTCGGCGGGTCGAACTCGAATTGCAGCGGTGGGTTGCCCAGTGCCAGCCGCGTCACCGCCAGCGCCAGCGACGGATAGAGCTGCCCCTGATAAGCCTGCACCAGCGGCACGCGGCGGAACACGCCATCCTTGTCGACGATCGGGTTATCAAAAAAACCGCAGTACGGCGTCGCAGCCTGCAGCGTCGGCACATTGCCGCCGTAACCGACCGACTTGATGAAGTCCACGGCGTAGAGGCCCGTCGCCGACTTGTCCATCACCGGCGGGCACAGGGCGCCACTGGTCGCCGCCTCGCCCGGCTGCAGGCTCTGCTTGATGAAAAATCCCAGGACCACGGGCCTCCCCTTGATCGCGTCGGCGAACTGCTGGTCATGGTCCAGCCGCTGATGCAGCTCCGGCAGGCGCTGCGTCAGCCCGGGCAAATCGGCCAGTTCATGGGTCGCCAGCGAATCGAGCACGCGGATGCCGCTGGTGTCCGGCTCGGCGAACACGATGTCGAAGCCCAGGACCTTGGCGTGATAGGTGTCGAACAGCTGCCTGACCAGCTGCGCGAACTTGTTGCGTGGCCATGGCCAACCCTCGGCGGCGAGGCTGCGCTCGTCCATGTCGACGATCACGATGCGTGGATCGGTGGTATGCGGCAGCGTCAGCCGCACGCGGGCGTCGTAGGTGAAATTCTCGACCGTGGTCAGGAGGCTGTACGGATGCCAGCCGGCGCTGTGCACCAGAAAAACCAGAAAAACAAGGCCACTGATGGCCAGACGGACCAGCGTGCGCGGCGTCATATCAGTTCCCCTGTCCCCATCACTGCCCTGGGGGCGACTTTAGCAACGTTTGCCCCCGGCATGAAAACTTCTCCATCGCAGGCTTGCGACGCTGTTTTCGATCAAGCCCTAAGGTTATGATGCCGGGCATGTTTACGCTTTCCTTCCCTTCGGGCAAAGCCACGCTCATGGCCTATGAGCGTCATGGCCGCTGGATTATTCCGGCCGTCACGGCGCTGCTGGTCGCCGGCGTGGCCTGCACCGCCGCACAACTGGTGTGGACGCTGGTGCCGGTTCCGCAGGTTGGCCAGTGGCGGGCCGCGCCGGCAGCAACCTCGTTCGCGCCGGCCGCGGGCCCCAAGCTGGAAACCATCCTCGATGCGCGCCTGTTCGGGCTTTACCAACCCACCGTCAGTCCGCAGGACCAGCAGGCCGCGCCTGACACCCGGCTCAATCTCACGCTGGTCGGGATTTTTGCCGGTACCCAGGGCCGGCAGTCGCGTGCGGTGATCGTCCCCCAGGGCGGCGAAGAAAAGCCGTTTGCGATCGGCGACGATGTGGTCAAGGGCGTCAGCCTGCAAGCCATCTTCCCGGACCGGGTGATCCTGTCCCGCGGCGGGCAACTCGAAACCCTGCGCCTGGATCGCGACCAGCCCAACAGCGGCAGCGGCTTCGTGGCCAGCAGCAGCGTTCCCGAGGGCATCTCCGCGCAACTGACCCAGATACGCCAGCAAATCCTGCAGAACCCTAACCGCGCCGCCGAGTACCTCCGGGTGCAGCCGGCGATGGTGAACGGCCAGATGACCGGGTACCGCATCTACCCCGGCTCGAACCCGGCGATCTTCAATGGCTCGGGATTGCATCCGGGCGACCTGGTCACCTCGGTCAATGGCATACAATTGAACGACACTCAAAAAGCCCTGCAAATGCTCAACGATCTCAGCAATGCCAGCAGCGTCAGCCTGGTCGTCGATCGCGGTGGACAGCAGCAGACCATCAACGTTTCATTCAACTGACATGAGACACATGCTCCGCCTAAAGCGCATCCTGACCGCCGCCCTGCTGCTGACCCTGGCAGCGCCGGCCTTCGCCAATGTCACGTTGAACCTGAAGGACGCGGACATCAACTCGCTGATCACCACGGTCAGCGAAGTCACCGGCAAGAACTTCATCGTCGATCCCCGCGTCAAGGGCAAGGTCACGGTGATTTCGTCGAGCCCGATGACCCCGGCCGGCGTGTACGAGACGTTCCTCGCCGTGCTGCAGGTCCAGGGTTTTGCCGCGGTGCCTGCGGGACAGGCGATCAAGATCGTGCCGGAGACCAACGCGCGCACCGAAGGCGGCGTGATCGAATCCAGCGGTCGCGGCCTGCCCCCGGACGATGTGGTCACGCACGTCTACCAGGTGCAGAACATTTCAGCCGCGCAGCTGGTGCCGATCCTGCGGCCGCTGATGGCGCAGTGGGGACACCTGGCAGCCTATGCACCGGGCAACATGCTGATCCTGTCGGACCGCGCTGCCAATGTCAGCCGCATCGAGGAACTGATCGCCCAGATGGACCAGAGCGACGACCGCCAGATCGAAGTCGTGCACCTGAAATACGCCGCAGCCAGCGAAGTCGTGCGCATCCTCAGCTCACTGGCACAGCAGGACAAGCGCACCGACCCGACCTCGCAGCCGGCGACGGTCATTGCCGACGAGCGCAGCAACAGCGTGCTGCTGGGAGGCGACAAGTCGGAACGCCAGAAATACATCGCCATCATCCAGAGCCTGGATGTGCCGCTCAAGGAAGGCGGCGCCACGCAGGTGGTCTATCTGCACTATGCCAGCGCCGAAAATCTTGCCCCGATACTGCAAGGCTACGCGCAGCAAGTCAGCCAGGCGGAAACCTCCGCTTCGGGCGCCACGACGACGCCCACGCCTGCAAGCACCTCTTCTTCCTCCGGTCGCGGCGGCAGCGGTATCGATGGCGTTCATGTGCTTTCTGACAAGGACACCAACGCGCTGGTCATCACAGCGCCCCCGAAGACGATGCGGCAGATTCGCGACGTGATCGCCCAGCTGGACATCCAGCGTGCGCAGGTGCTGGTCGAGGCCGTCGTCGCCGAAGTCAGCGCCAATCGTTCGACCCAGCTCGGCGTGGACTGGGCCGCGTTCAACCAGAACCAGATCGCGGCCGCCAGCATCCTCAATCCCAATACCGCCAGCGCATTGACCGCTTTTGGTACCGCAGCGGCAACCAGCGGCAGCAGCAGCGCGCCCCTGCTGGGACTCATCAGCCAGGGCATCAATGTCGGCGGCGGTGTGCTGAGCAGCGGTGGCACCAGCCTCGCGGTCCTGGTCAAGGCCCTGCAGGGCGACGGCAACACCAACGTGCTGTCCACGCCGACGCTGGTCACGCTGGATAACCAGGAAGCCAAGTTCTCGGTCGGCCAGGAAGTTCCGTTCCTGACCGGCAGCTTCTCCAACACTGGCACATCCTCCACCACCGGCGTGGTCAATCCGTTCCAGACCATCGATCGCAAGGACGTCGGCCTGACCCTGGGCGTCACGCCACAGATCAACGAAGGCAACCACGTCAAGCTCAAGATCAACCTCGAAGTCTCCGGCATTGCCAGCGGCACCGCCGGCTCGTCCAACCTCATCACCAACAAGCGCACGCTGACCAACACCGTCGGCGTCGAGAACGGGCAGATCCTGGTGATTGCGGGCCTGATCGACAACCAGATCCAGGACACCGTGCAGGGCGTCCCCTTCCTGAGTTCGATTCCCCTGCTGGGCAGCTTGTTCAGATATCACTCCGCCAGCAAGACCAAGCAGAACCTGATGCTGTTCATCCGTCCCACCATCCTGAGGCAGAAATCGGATGGCGACTATTACACCCGCATAAAATACGACGCCATCCAGCAGGCGCAGATCACCTCGATCAAGGGTGCGGTCCCGCTGGTCGGCGGCCAGCGTCCGGTTCTTCCGGATTTCGACGACTACCAGCGGCAGGGCCTGCCGCCCACACCCGCCGCCGCGGACCCGAAAGCGGCGCCGGCGCCAAAACCTGCAAGCCCGGAATCCGCACGTGACAATGCCGGCCCGCAGACGCCCACAGCGGCCTCCCCTGCGGCATCTGAACCAGTGACTGCGCCCGCACCGGCTCCGGACGCATCCAGCGGGAATGCCAACGGAGATGCGCCAGCCTCCGGCGAGGACAAGACACAGGACGGGCAGACTTCTGCTGCTGCGGTCGCCGCTCCCGCCACGTCCACGGCGCCCTCAACGGATTCCCAGGCGGCAGCCCCTGGCAAGACCTCCGTTGAAAGCGCCCCCACCTTGCAGCCGCAGCCGGCCGCGACTCCAGACACGGCCCATTGATCGCAACACCCATGGATGCAGAACTGCGCCGGCCGCCGTTTGCGTTTGCAAAACGGCATGGATTGATTGTCTCGGAAGATCGCGGCGACCACGTCGTCGCGGTAGTGCGTCCGGGCACCAGCATGGAGGCCGTGCAGGAAGCGCGGCGTTTCGTCGGCCGGCCGATACGGCTGCACAAGGTCAGCCTCGAAGAGTTCGACAACCTGCTGCAGAGAACCTACGAAGGTAAGACCGGCGCAACCGCGGGCCTGATGGACGGCCTCGACGACGAGGAGGCCAATCTCGATGCGCTGGCACAGGCCCTGAACGAGACCCAGGACCTGCTGGAAAGCAACGATGACGCGCCGGTCATCCGTTTCATCAACGGGCTGCTGGTGGAAGCGATCAAGGAAAACGCCTCGGACATCCACATCGAGAGCTTTGAAAGCCGGCTGCAGGTGCGTTTTCGCGTCGATGGCGTCTTGCGCGAGGTCATGTCGCCACCGCGTGCGCTGGCACCGCGGCTGGTTTCGCGCATCAAGGTCATGGCCAAGCTGGACATCGCCGAAAAACGCCTGCCGCAGGATGGCCGCATCTCGCGCGCGTTCGGCGGCCGCAAGGTCGATGTGCGCGTTTCCACCATTCCCACCGGCCAGAGCCACGAACGCGTGGTGATGCGCATCCTCGACAAACAGGCCGAGCGGCTGGATCTCGAACAGCTCGGCGTCGACACGGAACAGATCGGCACGCTGCGCCGCATCATCCACAAGCCCTACGGCATCATGCTGGTCACCGGCCCGACCGGCTCGGGCAAGACCACCACGCTGTATTCGGCGCTGTCGGTCCTCAACGACCGCAGCCGCAACATCATGACCGTCGAAGACCCTATCGAGTACTACATCGACGGCGTCGGCCAGACCCAGGTGAACTCCAAGGTCAACATGACTTTCGCGCGCGGCCTGCGTGCGATCCTGCGTCAGGATCCCGACGTGGTCATGGTCGGCGAAATCCGCGACCTCGAGACCGCGCAGATCGCCGTGCAGGCCTCGCAGACGGGACATCTCGTCCTGTCCACATTGCACACCAACACCGCCGTGGGCGCGGTCACGCGCCTGCGCGACATGGGCGTGGAGCCTTACCAGCTGTCTTCGTCGCTGGTCGGCCTGATGGCGCAGCGTCTGGTGCGCAACCTCTGTCCGCACTGCAAGACTCCATACGACGCCTCCACCGTCGAAAAAGAACAGCTCGGCGTCAGCACGCGCCGCAAGATCACGCTCTACAAACCCGCGGGCTGCCCGCTGTGCCGTCACACCGGCTTCCTCGGCCGCAGCGGCATCCACGAGGTGATCGAAGTCGATCGCGAACTGGAAACGCTGATCCACGACAACGCCAGCGAGCAGGTGCTGGAGGCTCACGCGCGCAAACACAGCAGCGGTATCCTGCAATCCGGGCGCAACAAGGTCCTGGCCGGAAACACCGTCTTGTCCGAAGTCCTGCGCGTCACCACCGAGGAATAACCTGCGGTGGCCGCCTACGAATACACCGCGCTCACCGCCGGCGGCCGCCAGGAAAAAGGCCTGATCGAAGGCGATACCGCGCGTCAGGCGCGGCAGATGCTGCGCGACCGCGGCCTCAGCCCGCTGACGATCACCGAGGTCGCCGATACCGGCAAGCCGTCCCGCACGTCGATCTTCCAGCGCGGCAGCGGCATCTCGGCCACCGAACTGTCCCTGTTCACGCGCCAGCTGGCGACGCTGGTACGCTCCGGCCTGCCGCTCGACGAAGCCCTCGCCGCGGTCTCGGAGCAGAGCGAGGGCAAGCGCATCAAACGCATCGCACTGGGCGTGCGCGCCGGCGTGGTCGAAGGCAACACCCTGGCCAGCTCGCTGAACCAGTTCCCGAACGTGTTTCCGCCCCTGTTCCGCGCCACCATCGAGGCCGGCGAACAGTCCGGCAAGCTGGACCACATCCTAGAGCGGCTCGCCGACTACGTCGAACGCCGGCAGGTGCTGAACCAGAAAGTGATGCTGGCCACCTTCTACCCGGCCATCCTGACGCTGGTCGCCGTCAGCGTCGTCATCCTGCTGCTGACGTATGTGGTCCCGCAGGTGGTGCAGGTGTTCCAGGACATCAACGCGCAACTACCCGCACTCACGCGCGGCTTGATCGCCTTCTCCGGGTTCCTGCGTGACTGGGGCATCTACCTGCTGATCCTGCTGGCGTTCGGCATCGTCGTTTTCACCCGCATGATGCGTGGCGATGCGTTCAAGCGTCGCGTACATCTCTGGCAATTGCGCCTGCCGTTGATCGGCCGTCTCGTTCGCGGCACCAACACCGGCCGCTTCACCCGGACGCTCGGTATCCTGTTCGGCAGCGGCGTGCCGATCCTCGATGCCATGCAGATCGGCACCCAGGTCGTTTCAAACCTGCCGATGCGGGAAGCCATCGAGGCGGCCGCAATCAAGGTGCGCGAGGGCACGCCACTGAGCAAGGCGCTGATCGCGTCCAAGCTGTTCCCGCCGATCAGCGTACATCTCATCTCCAGCGGCGAATCCTCGGGCCGGCTGGATGAAATGCTGAATCATGCCGCAGAAAATCAGGAGCGCGAAGTCGAAACCCTCGTCGCCGGCCTGATGGGCGTGTTCGAACCCGTCCTGATCCTGACCATGGGCGGCGTCGTGCTGGTGATCGTGCTGGCCATCCTGCTGCCGATCTTTGACCTGAACCAGCTGGTGAAATGAGCCGCGGCTCAGAGTGACGCTACGGGCTGCGGCGCGCTGGCGGCGACAGGCGCCGTCTGCATCAGGCGGCTGATCCGCGCAGGCACATCGCGCTCGACTTCCAGAACCGCCACACGAATCGCATTGGCCAGGGCGATGGCATCGGCACTGCCGTGCGACTTGATGACGATGCCGTTGAGTCCGGCAAAACTGGCGCCGTTGTAGTGGCGCGGATCCATGCGCCGGCCCAGCGCCTTCAATGCCGGCAGCGCCATCACCGCGGCGGCCCTGGTCAGGATGTTGCGGGTGAATTCTTCCTGCATGAACTGCTTCATCATCCTGGCCACGCCCTCGCCGGTCTTGAGCGCGATATTGCCGACGAAGCCATCGCAGACCACGACGTCCACGTCGCTGAGAAAAATGCCGTCGCCTTCGATGAAGCCGATGTAGTTGAGACTGGACGCGGCGATCAGGCCGGCGGCCTGCTTGATCGTGTCGTTGCCCTTGATCTCTTCCTCACCGATGTTGAGCAACGCCACCCTGGGCCGCTCGATGCCATAGACCGCATTGACGATCGCCGAACCCATCACTGCGAATTGCAGCAACTGTTCGGCACTGCACTCGGCGTTGGCGCCAAGGTCCAGCATGTGGACATGGCCGTTGATCGAGGGAATCGCCGAGACGATTGCCGGGCGGTCGATGCCGGGCAGAGTCTTGAGCACGAATCGCGCGGTGGCCATGAGTGCGCCGGTATTGCCTGCGGAAACCGCGGCCTGCGCGCGGCCCTCCTTGACCAGGTTGATGGCGACGCGCATCGATGAATCTTTCTTGTTGCGCAGGGCCTTGGACGGCTGTTCGTCCATCGCCACGACTTCGCTGGCCTGCTGGAAGCTGATGCGTTCCTGCGGCACATGGCGGTACGCGGCCAGCTCGCGCACCAGCGCTGGCTCGTCGCCGACCAGCACCAGGCGCAGTTCGGGCAATTCCTTCAACGCCAAAAGAGCCGCGCCCACGGCCACCGGGTGGCCGTGATCGCCGCTCATCGCATCGAGGGAAATGGTGACGGGAGCGACCATCGGTGCGCCCGGATCAGACCTTATTCGCCAGCAGCTTCCGCAGCCGTCTTGGCTTCAATCACCTTCTTGCCGCGATAGAACCCGTCGGCAGTGACGTGGTGGCGCAGGTGCGTCTCGCCGGACTTGGGGTCGACGGACAGGGCCGGCAGGCTCAGCGCATCGTGCGAACGGCGCTGACCTCGCTTGGAGCGGGACTTCTTGGATTTCTGAACAGCCATTTCAAACTCCGTCGGGCCTAATGACGCCCGTCAATCTTCAACGTCTTCAATACCGCAAAGGG
>DATMTG010000373.1:0-2041 GCA_035565075.1 Stenotrophobium sp. | reverse complement strand
ACCTGTACCTGCGCTATACTGACGCCGCTGGCGCATCTTCTGGCCACCCGCTTTCGTATTGAACCCGTGAGCTTCCCCGGAGCGCCCCATGTCAGCCGTCCTGAATCCACCGCCCTGCAAGACCCCCGACCGCATCGAGGTGATGATCGGCCTCGAGCCGCTGGTGCGCGAACAGATGGCCTTGCACGTCAGCAAGCGCAAGCTTTGGTTTCCGAATGAACTGCTCGGCGCCGACCAGCTGGGCGGCGAAGCGCTGGAAGCCGATCTCGCACAGGTTCGTGAAGCCGCCAAGGGCCTGCCGGACGTGGCCCGCGTCGCGCTGGCGCTCAACCTGCTGACCGAAGAGGGCCTGCCGCATTTCCACCGCCTGATCGCGGTCTACATGGGCAACGAAAGCCCGTGGAACCTCTGGAACAACCTGTGGACCGCCGAGGAAGACCGTCACGGTTGCGCCATGCGCGACTACGTGCGCGAAGCGCGCATCTTCGACATGGGCGCGCTGGAACGCATGCAGTACGCCTATGTCGAGGCCGGCTTCGAGCCGGCATGGGAGCAAGATCCCTACCGCCTGCTGGCCTATACCAGCCTGCAGGAGAAAGCGACGCAGATTTCGCACTCCAACACCGGCCGCCTCTGCGCCCGGTACGAGCCGCGCGGCCAGCGTGTCCTCGCGCACATCTGCGCGGATGAATCGCGCCACTACGCGTTTTACCGCGCCTGTTTCGCCGGCATCCTCGCCGCCGACCCGAATCAGGCGCTGCAGTCGCTGCTCAAGGTCACCACCGGCTTCGCCATGCCCGGCCACGCCGTGCCGCATTTCGACGACATGAGCGAGGTGCTGCGTCGCGCCGATATTTTCGGCCCGCGCCACTACCAGAAGATCGTGGTCGAGCTGCTCGAGTTCTGGAACATCGGCGGCCTCACCGGCCTCAATGCCGAAGGCACCGACGCGCAGGACAAGCTGATGAAGATTCCGGCGCGCCTGCTGCGCATGGCCGAATACCAGGAGGCCCGCACCAAGCCGCGCAGCTTCAGCTTCGACTTCATCTACCAGCGCAGCATCGCGCAGTAGCGCCGGCCGGCGACGGCTGGCAAACTCCGGGCGCACCCATTTCCAGCGCCGCCGGTGCGGCGTTTTCCGCGACGGAGCTTTCATGCGCAAACTGCTCGATCAACGTGTCCTCATCACCGGCGGCGGCAGCGGACTGGGCCGCGCACTGGCGCTGCACTTTGCCGGTCAGGGCTGGCGCGTCGCGGTCGCCGATATCGATCTGGCAGGCGCGCAGCAGACCGCCGCCGATATCGAACACGCCGGCGGCCGTGCGCTGGCGCTGCACTGCGATGTCACCTCGGACGAATCCTGGGCGCAGTTGGTGGCGCGCATCCGGCAGGACTGGAGCGGGCTCGACGTGCTGATCAACAACGCCGGCGTCGCCAGCGCCGGCACCGTCGCCGACTCGCCGATCGCACAGTGGCAGTGGATCATCAACATCAACCTGCTCGGCTGCGTCCGCGGCAGCAAGGCGTTCGCGCCGATGCTGACCGCACAGCAGGGCGGCCACATCGTCAACATCGCCTCCTTCGCCGGCATCGCCAACCCGCCGGCGATGGCCAGCTACAACGCCACCAAGGCGGCGGTCATCTCGCTGTCGGAGACGCTGCGCTTCGAGCTGTACCCGGACCAGGTCGGCGTCAGCGTCGCCTGCCCGTCGTTCTTCAAGACCGCGCTGATGGAAACCAGCCAGAAGCAGTCCGCCGGCGTCACCGACAATGCCGCGCCGCAGATGCAGCAGATCGTCGCGCGGCTGATGCAGAAGGCCAGCGTCTGCGCCGAAGACGTCGCCGCCGACATCTACGATGCGGTGCAGAAGAACCGTTTCCTCGTCATCACCCACGCCGACGCCAAGCGCCAGTACCAAATCAAGCGCATCGCGCCCGAACTGTTTTTCAGGATCGCGCAGAAATCGACCGGGAAGTTCCTGCAGAAAAAAAGGCCTTAGCACGGACCCGGAACCCGTCACCCGCTCCTGGCGCGAAGGCA
>DATMTG010000372.1:0-2177 GCA_035565075.1 Stenotrophobium sp. | reverse complement strand
GTCGATGCGGCGCAGGCGACGCAGTACGCGCGCCAGCTGCACACGGTTCTTGACGGTGAGGACGATCTTCATCTCGACGGTCTCGTCGCTGTGATGATCGGGCATCTGCAGATTTTCGACACTCGAGCCCGCGCCTGCAATCTGGCCGGTGACCTCCGCCAGCAGGCCGCGACGATCCTGCGCCTTGATCCTGATCTCGGTGAGAAAATCGCCCTGCACGTGCTCGGACCAGATCAGCGGCACCCAGTCCTGCGGTCTCGCGCGTATCTGCCGGCAGACCATGCGGTGCACGACGATGCCGCGGCCGACGCTGACATTGCCGCGCACCTCATCGCCCGGCAGCGGATAGCAACAGCGCGCGTAATCGAGCACCAGGCCTTCGGTGCCCTCGATCGCCAGTGGGACTCCCGTCTTCGACGCGATCGCGGCACGACTCGACTCCGGCAGGAAGTGCCGCGCCACCAGCGGCGCCAGCCGCTCGCCCTTGCCGATGGCGGCGTAGAGCGCATCCAGGTCGTCCAGGTGCAGCGTCCTGAGCACCGCCAGCGGCTTGTCGTCCTTGAGCACGCGCGCCGGAACCTTCAGATCGCGCAGCGCGATCTGCAGCAGGCGGCGACCCATGCGGATCGCCTCGTCCTCTTTCTGGTTGCGCATGTAGCCGCGGATGGCGGTGCGCGCCTTCACGGTCTTGACGAAATTCAGCCACGCCGCATTGGGCCGCGCATGCCGCGCGGTGATGACTTCGACGGTCTGGCCGTTCTGCAGCGGCGTGTGCAGCGGTTCGAGCACGCCGTCGATACGCGCGGCCACGCAGCGGTCGCCCAGTTGCGAGTGCACCGAGTAGGCGAAGTCCACCGGCGTCGCGCCGCGCGGCAGCTGGCGGATCTGGCCCTTGGGCGTGAACACGTAGACCTCGTCCGGAAACAGGTCGACCTTCACGCCCTCGATGAAATCCATCGACGACATGCCACTGAGCGTGTCGAACAGGCCGCCCAGCCATTCGCGTGCGCGCGCCTGCGGCGTGAGATGCGTGTTCTTGTCGCCGATCTTGTACTGCCAGTGCGCGGCGATGCCGCTCTCGGCCAGGTGATGCATCTCGCGCGTGCGGATCTGCACTTCGATCTTGTGTCCGCGCGGGCCGATGCTGGACGTGTGCAGCGACTGGTAGCCGTTGCTTTTGGCGTTGGCGATGTAGTCGTCGAACTCGCCCGGCACCGGCTTGTAGACATGATGCACGACGCCCAGCGCGCGGTAGCAGTCGTCGATCTTCGACACGACGACGCGAAAACCCAGCAGGTCCATGACCTTGAGCAGCTTGAGCTTCTTGCGCCGCATCTTGTGGTAGACGCTGTAGATGTTTTTTTCGCGCCCGACAACGGCGGCGCCGATGCCTTCGGCGCGCAATGCGTCGGATAATTTCTGCTCCACCTCGCGGATCAGCCTGCGTGTGTCGCCGATCTGCTCGTGGATGGCGCGGCGCAGAACCGCAGCGCGGTTCGGGTAGAGATTGGCAAACGCCAGGTCCTCGAGTTCGGTGCCGATGCTGTGGATGCCCAGGCGCTGCGCGATCGGCGCGTAGATTTCCAGGGTTTCGCGCGCGGTGCGACGGCGCTTGGCCGGCTCCACCACCTCGAGCGTGCGCATGTTGTGCAGGCGATCGGCCAGCTTGACCAGGATCACGCGCAGGTCCTGCGACACCGCCATCAGCAGCTTGCGGAAACTCTCCGCCTGCCGCTCGGCGCGCGTCATGCCCTCGATCTTGCCGATCTTGCTGACCCCGTCGACCAGTTCGGCGACATCGCGTCCGAACTCCAGCGCCAGCGAGTCGCGCGAGATGCCGGTGTCCTCGATCACATCGTGAAGGATGGCGGCGGCGATGGTGACGTGATCCAGCCGCAGGCCGGCGAGAATGTGCGCAACCGCCAGCGGGTGAAAGATGTAGGGCTCGCCGGAAGTGCGCGCTTGGCCGGCATGCAGTCGCGCACCGAATTCGTAGGCGCGCCGCACTTCCGAAATCTGCGCCTCGGTCATGTAGCCCTCGAGCACGCGGCACAGGGCGTCGATGCCGAATTCGCGTGCGACGCGCTGCGTGCGCAGGGCGGTGGTCAGACGATGAATGACGGGCAGCTCCATGGGCAAAGTATAGAGCCGCGGCCCGCCAAAACGACAAAAGCCCG
>DATMTG010000371.1:0-2267 GCA_035565075.1 Stenotrophobium sp. | reverse complement strand
CTCGTAAAGCGCGACGTATTCCTTTGTGACCCTGTGGCCCGGGTCGAGATAGATCAGCGGCTTATGGTTCTCGTGGGATTCCTTGACGATGACCGAGCTGCCCAGTGTCTGCGGCAGGATCGGATGGCCTTCGTTCTTCAGCTCATCGACCAGCCGCGTCGGCAGCTTTGAACGCGACTGGAACTGGTTGACCACGATGCCCTCGATCTGCAGGTCGTCGTTATGGTCCGCGCGGATTTCCTGCATGTTGTCGAGCAGGGTGTACAGGGCCTGCCGGGCGAACTCGTCGCAGTCGAACGGCACGAGGCAGCGGTCGGCGGCAATCAGCGCCGAGCGGCTGTAGAAATTCAGCGCCGGCGGCGTGTCGATGAACACGGCGTCATAGCCCTTGAGCTTGCGCAGCGCGTCGCGCAGCTTGTAGATCTTCTGCTTGGCTTCGAGCTTCACGATCAGCTCTTCCAGCCGGGGATCGGCCGCCACTACATCCAGATTCTCGAAAGGCGTATTGCTCGCATAGCCGACGAACGGCGAGGCCTGGAGCGAGAACGACAGGGTGGACTCGAAGAAATCGGCGACGGTGCGGTCCGTGCGGCTGGCCGGACTGCCCATCAGGTATTGCGTGGCATTGCCCTGGGCGTCGAGGTCCACGACCAGTGTGCGCAAGCCGCGCGAAGCGGCGATGGCCGCAAGATTGCAGACGATGGTGGTCTTGCCGACGCCACCTTTCTGATTGAAGACGACTCGCTTGATCATCGACATTTGCTCCGTGCATAAAAAGGGCGGCTCGTACAGGCCGCCCTTGAAAACTTCCGGCTGGACTCAGGCTCGCGCCATCTGCCGCAACATGTACTGCAGCACACCGCCGTGTTCGTAGTAATCCCATTCCTTCGGCGTGTTGATGCGGACCTTGGCCTTGAAGCTGACGGACTTGCCATCGGACTTCCTGGCATCGACGGTGACTTCGGTTGCGCCCTTGTTCAGGCCTTCGATGCTGAGCACTTCGGTGCCGTCCAGTCCCAGGGATGCGGCATTCTGGCCGTTGACGAAATTGAGCGGCAGCACGCCCATGCCGACCAGGTTGGAGCGGTGGATACGCTCGAAGCTTTCGGAGATGACCGCCTTGACGCCGAGCAGGATGGTGCCCTTGGCCGCCCAGTCGCGCGACGAGCCGGTGCCGTATTCCTTGCCCGCCAGCACGACCAGCGGCGTACCTTCTTTCCGATATTTCATCGCGACATCGTAGATCGGCTCGACCGGTCCGGAGCTGCCGTTGAGATGGCGTGAGACGCCGCCTTCAACGCCGGGCGTCATCGCATTCTTGATGCGGGTGTTGGCAAAAGTGCCACGCATCATGACTTCGTGATTGCCACGGCGCGAACCAAAGCTGTTGAAATCAATCTTCTTGACCCCGTGCTCGGTCAGATAATCACCGGCCGGCCCGTCACGCTTGATATCGCCAGCGGGCGAGATATGGTCGGTGGTGATCGAGTCGCCCAGCACCGCCAGTACGCGCGCAGCCTTGATCGACTGTACGCCGGGAGGCGTCATGGTCATGCCATCGAAGTAGGGAGGATTGGCAACGTAGGTGGACTTGGGGTCCCAGGGATAGGTTTCGCTGTTGGCCACCTTGATCGACTGCCAGCGCGTATCGCCTTTGTAGACCTCGGCATAGGTTTTCTTGAACAGGTCTGCGGTCACGCAGGCGAGCATGGTCTCGGAGATTTCCTTCGAGGTCGGCCAGATGTCCTTGAGGTAAACCGCCTGACCATTCTTGCCCGTGCCGATGGCGTCCTTGCTCAGGTCGATATCGGTGGTGCCGGCCAGCGCATAGGCAACGACCAGCGGCGGCGAAGCAAGGTAGTTCATGCGCACATCCTGGTGGATGCGGCCTTCGAAGTTGCGGTTGCCGGACAGCACGGCCGAAACGCTGAGCTTGTTGTCCTGGATGGCTTTGCTGATCGGCGCGTTGAGCGGGCCTGAATTGCCGATGCAGGTGGTGCAGCCGTAGCCGACCAGATTGAAGCCCAGCGCGTCGAGGTCTTCATTCAAGCCGGATTTGGCCAGATATTCGGTGACGACCTTGGACCCGGGCGCCAGCGAAGTCTTGACCCACGGCTGGGTCTTGAGGCCCAGTGCGCGCGCCTTGCGTGCGAGCAGACCAGCGCCGACTAGGACGGCCGGGTTGGACGTGTTGGTGCACGAAGTGATCGCGGCGATGACGACCGCGCCGTCCTTGAGCTTGTAGCTGTTGCCATTGTCGGTGACAT
>DATMTG010000370.1:0-6852 GCA_035565075.1 Stenotrophobium sp. | reverse complement strand
CTGTGGCAGCAGGGGCAGCGCGCGCCGCAGATCGAAACCCGCACGGTCCGGGTCGAGGTGCCGGTCAAGGCGCCGCTGCCTTATGTCGCCATCCTGCAGCCGGCCAAGTCGGAAGCGAAATGGCTGGTATCGATCTACCCCGACAGCCGCACGATCAAGGTCGCCGCCGTCGGTCATTACGACGTGGATGCGCAGGTGCACAGCCTCGAGCTGTGGGCGCTGGAAAAATCCGGCCCGCGGCCGCTCGGCTTGCTGCCTACCCGGGGCAAGGGCGAGATGCCGATGCCGGCCGACCTGCAGGTGGCAGGCGGCATGACCCTGGCGGTGAGCCTGGAGCCGCATGGCGGTTCGCCCACCGGCAAGCCCACCGGCCCCGTGCTGCTGGCCGCACCGGCGGTGCAGGCGCTTTAGGGTTTCCAGTCTGCGGCGACGTGGCCTCAGCGGCTGTGCTGCTTGAGCCAGTCCAGCAGGTCGCCGGTGACCTGTTCGCGGCAGGTTTCGTTGAGCAGTTCGTGCCGGGCATCCGCATAGATGCGCACGGCGACATCCTGCAGTCGCGCCTTCCGGTAGTGCTGTTCGAGCGCCCGCGGCCCCCTGTCGCCGGCCGTCGCGGCATCGGCACTGCCACCGACGATCAGCACCGGCATGCTCTGCGGTATCGCGCGTAGACGCTGCGGGTCGTCCAGTTGCCCGCAGGCGTTCAGCAATTCCGCCCACAGGCCGCTGCTGCATCGAAAGCCGCAGCGCGGGTCGGCGATATAGCGGTCCACTTCGGCGTCGTCGCGGGAGAGCCAGTCGAATTCGGTGCGGTTGGGGCGGAATTTCCGGTTGAAATCCCTGAAGGTCAGCAGGTCGGCGATGGCGCTGGGATGACGCCTGCCGTACCACAGGGCTTCCATCCGCATCAGCGCCAGTCCGACGGCGCGCAGCGGACCGAGATCGCCGCTGGTGGCGGAAAAGATCGCGCCGGCCAGACCGACGCCGTGCTCCACCACGTAGTGCTGCAGCAGGAACGAACCCATGCTGTGTCCCAGCATGAACAGCGGCGTGTCCTGTTGCTCGCGCTCGATCAGTCCGCGGACTTCGTTGATCTGGCGCAGCGTGCCGTGCCAGCCGTCCGGGAAATGGCCCAGTTCGTCCGGCGAGCGCACGCTGCGGCCGTGGCCGGGAAGGTCCTGCGCATAGACCGCATAACCGGCATCCGTCAGGGTCCCGGCCAGCCGCGCATAGCGCGCGCCGTGCTCGGCCATGCCGTGGATCACCTGTATGCTGGCGACGGGATGGCCCGGCGGCAACCAGCGTTGCAGGTAGGCGCTGTCGCCATTGCTCAGGCGGAACTGGTCGTTGCGGGTATCCACAGTGTAATTTCTCCTCCGGGAGAGATGGTTTCACAACAACAGGGAGTTCGCCAATGACCGCCTTGCTGGCGATAGATCAGGGCACCACCAGCACACGCGCCATCGTCTTTGGCCGCCGAGGCGAGAAGCTGGCCACGGCGCAGCGCGAGTTGCCGCAGTCCTACCCGCAGCCCGGCTGGGTCGAACACGACCCGCTGCGCATCTGGCAGGACACGCTGGCGGTGGCGCGTGACGCGCTGGCCGCGGCCGGACTCGACGCCGCCGGGGTGACGGCGCTGGGCATCACCAACCAGAGGGAGACCACCGTGATCTGGGAACGGGCCAGCGGCCGCCCGATCCATCCGGCCATCGTCTGGCAGGATCGCCGCACGCACGAATTCTGCCGCACGCATCAGGACCGGAACTCATGGCTGGCGGACAAAACCGGCCTGCTGCTCGACCCGTATTTTTCCGCCACCAAGATAGCCTGGATCCTCGATAACGTGATCGGCACGCGCGCGCGCGCGGTACGGGGCGAACTGGCCTTCGGGACCATCGACAGCTGGCTGTTATGGAAACTGACCGGCGGCCGCGTGCATGCCACCGATGCGACCAATGCCTCGCGCACCGCGCTGTTCAACATCCGCACCCAGCAGTGGGACGACGAACTGCTGGAATTCTTCGCGGTGCCTCGTGCGCTGTTGCCGGAGGTGCGCGACAGCGCCGCCGACTATGGTCATGTCGACGCCACCCTGCTCGGCGGCGCCATTGCCATCGGCGGCATCGCCGGAGACCAGCAGGCGGCCACGATCGGCCAGGCCTGCTTCGAGCCGGGCATGATCAAATCCACCTACGGCACCGGCTGTTTCCTGGTGCTCAATACCGGCGAGCAGTTCACGCTGTCGAAGAACCGCCTGCTCTCCACCGTTGCCTACCGGCTCGGCGGCAAAACCACATATGCGCTGGAGGGCAGCATCTTCGTCGCCGGCGCTGCGGTGCAGTGGCTGCGCGACGCGGTGCACCTGATCCGTGCCGCCGGCGACACCGAAGCCATCGCCAAATCCATCAGCGGCACTCAGGGTGTGTACCTGGTCCCCGCGTTCACCGGACTGGGCGCGCCGTACTGGGACCCGGAAGCGCGCGGCGCGATCTTCGGCCTGACCCGCGATTCCGGCATCGCCCACATCGTGCGCGCGGCGCTGGAATCGGTGTGTTACCAGACCCGCGACCTGCTGACCGCGATGGCCGAGGATGCGTTGCCGCCGACCGAGCTGCGCGTCGATGGCGGCATGGTCGTCAACGACTGGCTGACGCAGTTTCTCAGCGACATCCTCAAGATTCCCGTCGTGCGTCCGCAGACGGTGGAAACCACCGCGCTCGGCGCCGCGTTCCTCGCAGGTTTGCAGACGGGCGTCTACCGCTCGCTCGATGACATCGCCAAGCTCTGGCAGACCGAGAGGCGTTTTGCTCCGGCGATGGCGTCCGCCGAAGCCGATCAGCATTATCAGGGCTGGCAGCAGGCGGTCGCACGGGTCAAGACGCAGCAGGGATGACGGCCATGAAAAAGGGGCGGTCGCCCGCCCCCCGATGCACCGGCATCCTTGACTCAGGAATTACTTGATCTTGACCACCGTGCCGCGCAGGGCGACGCCGCCCATGATGGAGCCGGCACCGCATTCATATTGCGTGGCACTTTTAAATTCATTGTTCTTGTAGACGCTGTGCATGTCGATCACGGCATTGCCGCCTTCGCGCACGGCGCGGGCCTGCAT
This sequence comes from Stenotrophobium sp., assembly GCA_035565075.1. Classification (GTDB taxonomy): domain Bacteria; phylum Pseudomonadota; class Gammaproteobacteria; order Nevskiales; family Nevskiaceae; genus Stenotrophobium. The sequence goes on along the minus strand of DATMTG010000370.1, from coordinate 3,743 downwards.
CGCGATCATGGCCGAGAGGAATGCGCGTTCGCAGCCGGCTTCATCGGACTTGCCGAAGAAGCTGGTCTTCTTGTTCGAGGTGAACGTGCCGAATTTCTGGACGACGCCCGGATGCGACTGGCCGGACCAGTAAAACTTGACGCTGCCATCTAGCGCGTCCTTGCCATCGGCCGAGTTCAATGCGTCGGCGATCGAGCGCTGCTGGACGTCCTCGCGGGCGTAGCTCGCCGGCGTCGCCAGTGCCAGGGCCAGAACCGCAGCGGCCAGGAGATAGTGTTTGTTCATAGGTGCTCCCTGTTGAGTCGGTACGAGTGAAAATGGCATTGCATGCCGTGGAAATCAATGCGCCGCGCGCGAGAGTCGCGTGTTGATGTCATGGACCAGATTGTCGATCCACTTGTTGTACTTGCTGTGGATGTAGCGCTCACCCCCGCTCTGCTTGTACTTCAGCCCCTCGCTGTCGAGATACCGGATGTCGACCTCACTGGCGGTGTAGGTCACGGAGATTCTGGCGCTAAGGCTGCGACGGCTGTAGCTGGCGACGAAGGCCTGGCTGCCGGCATCCTGACGCGTCCAGCCGCGGTCGTCGAGGGCAGTTCTGACCACCTGGCGCACCTGCTCGAGCGAGACGTGGGTCGGCACGGCGATGGGCGCCGGGTCTTCGAGCACCGCGCGCCCGGCGCAGGCGCCCAATGCCAGAAGCAGCAGCGGCAACAGCAGGGTGCGCAGTGATTTCATGTCGTGCTCCTGTCCGGCGGGCTTTCAGGCCCAGCGTTTGAAGATCAGCGAGGTGTTGATGCCGCCGAAGGCAAAGTTGTTGTTCATGACGTATTCGCAGTCCAGCCGGCGACCCTCCCCGGCGATATAGTCCAGCCGCCCACAGCGCTCGTCAATCTCGGCGAGGTTGTGGGTCGGCGCGAACCAGCCGCGGTTCATCATCTCGATCGCCCACCAGCTCTCGACCGCGCCGCAGGCGCCGAGCGTGTGGCCGAGATAGCTTTTCATCGAGCTGATCGGCATGCGGCTGCCGAACACCCGCGAGGTGGCCTGGCTCTCGGCGATGTCGCCCTGCTCGGTGGAAGTGCCGTGCGCGGAGACATAGCCGATCGCCTCGGGCGGCAGCCCGGCGTCCTGCAGCGCCAGTTCCAGCGCGACCTGCATGGTCGCGGTGTTGGGGTGCGTGGCGTGATCGCCATCGGAGTTGCTGCCAAAGCCGACCACTTCGGCGAAGATCGGCGCGCCGCGGCGCTGCGCATGCTCGAGCTCCTCGAGAATCAGCGTGCCGGCGCCTTCGCCGATGACCAGGCCGTCGCGGGCCTTGTCGAACGGCCGCGGCGACGCCTTCGGCGCATCGTTGCGCAGGCTGGTGGCGAACATGGTGTCGAACACCGCGGCATCGGCGGCGTGCAGCTCCTCGCTGCCGCCCGCGACCATCAGCAGCTGCTTGCCGTACTTGATGGATTCGTAGGCATAGCCCACGCCCTGGCTGCCGGAGGTACAGGCGCTGGTGGTCGGGATGATGCGGCCCTTGAGTCCGAAATACAGGCCGATGTTGACGCCGGCGGTGTGCGTCATGAAGCGCAGGAACGTGGTGGCGTTGAGCTGGCGTCCGGCGGCGCCGGCCCACATCATGCCGCCGAATTCGGTGAAGGCGTCGAAGCCGCCGCTGCACGAGCCGTGGGCGATGCCCATGCGCCCGTCCTGGATGATCGGGTCGTTGAGCAGCCCGGCCTGCGCCAGCGCCTGCTCGGTGGCCAGCACCGCCATCTGCGCGACGCGGCTCATGGTGCGCGTATGCTTGCGGGTGTAGTGCGGCGGCAGCTTGAAATCCTTCACCGGCGCGCCTAGCCGCGTATTGAGCTCCTTGTACTGCTCCCATTCCGACATGTATTCGATGCCGGTCACCCCCGCGCGCAGGTTTTTCTCGACCGTTTCCCAGTCGCTGCCGAGTGCGGTGATTCCGCTCATGCCGGTGACGACGACGCGCTTAGGCTGCATCAGCAGAGTCCCCCGTTGACCGCGATCACCTGCCGCGTGATGTAGGCGGCCGACTCCGACATCAGGAAACTCACCAGTCCCGCGACTTCCTCGGCCTTGCCGGCGCGGTTGGCGGGAATCATCTTCATGATCTCCGCCAGCGGCAGATGTCCGGTCATGTCGGTTTCGATGAAACCGGGTGCGACGCAGTTGACGGTGATGTTGCGGCTGGCCAGTTCCACCGCCAGCGCCTTGGTCGCGCCGATGATGCCGGCCTTGGCGGCACTGTAGTTGACCTGTCCGCGGTTGCCGATGAGGCCGGAGACCGAGGACAGCGTGACGATGCGTCCGGGCTTGCGCGTGCGGATCATCGGCATCGTCAGCGGTTGCAGGACGTTGAAGAAACCGTCGAGATTGGTGCGCAACACGAGGTCCCAGTCGTCATCGCTGAGCGCCGGAAATGCGCCGTCGCGCGACAGGCCGGCGTTGCAGACCACGCCGTAGTAGGCGCCATGCGCCCGCAGGTCCGCTTCCAGCGCTTCGCGGGTAGCGGCGCGGTCGCCGATGTCGAATGCCAGCGCGCGCGCCTCGACGCCGGCGGCGGCGACGTCTTCGAGCGCAGACTGCGCCGACACTGCGCTGCGACCGTGCAGGACGAGGTTGTAGCCATCCTGCGCCAGGCGCAGCGCGATCGCGCGGCCGATGCCGCGGCTGGACCCCGTCACCAGTACCCACTTGCCGGTCATGCTTTTGCGATCCCCAGAAACTCGTGTATGTCGTCGGGCCGGTAGGCCTTGATGTCCCCGCGCGCCAGTACGCGCGCGCCGTCGTCGATCTCGCAGGCGAACACGTACATGTGCTCGCTTTCGCGGCTGACCAGCCGGGCCGTTGCCGTCAGTTTCGAGCCGATGGCGAACACCGGCACTTCGCTGTCGTAGCGGCGCGTGCCGATCAACAGGCCGATGCGCGGCGGCTGGTCCTGCTGGCGCATCTGCACGCCAGAGTACACGCCCATGGCCTGCGCCATGTATTCAATCCCAACCCAGGCCGGCACACCATGAACGCCGTCACAAAAAAACGTATCGGGGCGCACCGTCAGCATGATGCGGCCGTAATCGGGGCCGTAGCCGACGGTATCGGCCAGCAGCATCTCGTGACGGTGCGGCAGCAGTTCCTGCGCGACGCAGGGTGTGCCCTCGAGCAGCGGCGCGACGTTCACGGCGTGCGGCTCATCGGTTGTGAGTCCACCGACAGCGAATAGCCCTGTGCGAAATTCGCCAGCCACAGGCGGCCCTGCCAGCGGTCGCCGGCCGGCTGGGCGTAGTGCACTTCCTCGGCCAGCCGGCCGTCGTGCAGCAGCCGGCGCGTACCGGCCACCGGCTCGCTCACCGACCATGACGTCCCGGCGTAGGCTTTCTGCAACGCGGCCAGGGGCCAGTAAGCCAGCTGGATGTCCGCGAGGATGCGCTCAGGCCGGATCGCATCGGACACCCCGGGCGTGCGCTCGGCCAGCGTCTTGCCGCCGGCGACCACCACGCTGAACAGGCGCAATCCCATGGCATTGAGCGCGACCAGCGTCATGTGCTCGGGCGTGACGTCGACGACGCATTGCAGCGTCGCGGCCTGGTCGGCGAATGCGGCCGACACGACCTGCCGCGCGAGCTGCGAGCCGCCCAGCGTCGCGGCCGGCAGGATCGGCCGGGTGTCGGAGTCCACCACCGGCGCGGGCGACGGCCGCCACGCGGCGCAGCCGGCCAGCATCGACG
>DATMTG010000369.1:0-3383 GCA_035565075.1 Stenotrophobium sp. | reverse complement strand
GTTCGGGCTGGGCTGAATTTGAAACGTAGGGCGGAATAGCGAAGCGTATTCCGCCTTCCGCGAATGGCGGGTTACGCGGCATGCGCCGCTAACCTGCCCTGCAATTTTTAAGACAGGTGTGAAATGGCTGGAGTATTAAGTGGTCTCAAGGTTCTCGATCTGTCCTGGGGCATTGCCGGTCCGATGACCGCGATGCTGCTCGGCGACAACGGCGCGAGCGTGACCAAGATCGAGCCGCCCGGCGGAGACCCGTTCCGCAACCAGCTCGGCTACAAGGTCTGGCAGCGCGGCAAGCGGAGCGCGATCCTCGATCTCAAGAACCCCGAGGACAAGAAGGCGTTCCTGGCGCTGGCCAGCCGCGCCGACATCCTCGTCGAGTCCTACGCGCCGGGCACCACCGGGAAACTCGGCATCGACTACGCCACGCTGTCGAAGCTCAACCCGCGCCTGATCTACTGCTCGATCACCGGCTACGGCCGCGACAACGCGCTGAGCAACCGTCCGGCCTACGACGCGCTGGTGCAGGCGCGCACCGGTCTGATGTTCGAGCAGCGCGGCTGGCCCGAGGGCGCGCTCAATCACATGAACGGCTTGCCCGACCCGTTCCCCGATCTCGAAATTCCGCAGGAAGACGTGCAGGGCGCGCCACGCCCGGGGCCGCTGTTCGTGGCTTCGCACTGGCCGAGTCTCGGCGCCTTCTTCACCGCCTCGATGGGCATCGCCGCCGCCGTGCGTGCGCGCGGCATCACCGGCCAGGGCCAGTGGGTCGAGACCTCGCTGCTGCAGGGCGCGCTGGCTGGTGCCGCCGGCGTCTGGCAGCGCGTCGAGAAGCCCGATGCGCCGGGCTTCGACACCTGGATCCTCAACAGCAAGTCGTCCAAGGGCCACTTCAAGGCCAAGGACGGCAAGTGGCTGCACAACTGGGTGCCGAACCCGCGCTTCATCCTGCAGGCGGCGTCCGGCGACAAGATCAACGCCTCGCCCGATCTCACGGTGCAGAACGACCCGGACCGCTTCGGCACCGGGCCGGAAGAAATCCTGGTGATGTCGCACTACCAGCCGCTGCTGGCCGAAGCGGTCGCCAAGTTCCCGGTGCAGGACTGGATCGAGGCCGCCGCCACCGCCGAGATGACGATGCAGCCGGTGCGCTCGATCGAGGAATCGCTGGCCGATGACGCCTTCATCAAGGACGGCTGTGTCACCGAGACGCAGGATGCGGAACTGGGCACGATCCGCACCGTTGGCAACGCCTACAACATGAGCCTCACGCAGGGTAAACCGGGCGCGCCGCCGGTCGCCGCCGGCGCCAATACCGGGGAAGTGAAGGCCGAGGCCGCGAAGATCATCGCCGAAGCCAAAGCTGTTACCGCTGCCGCCAACGCCGGGAAGACGCTGAAAGCGCCGCTCGAAGGCATCGTCGTGCTCGACCTCGGCCTTGCCATCGCCGGTCCGTTCGGCACGCAGCTGCTCGCCGACCTGGGCGCGACGGTGATCAAGGTCAACGGCCTGTTCGACCTGTTCTGGCACCGCGTGCACATCGCCTACATGGCCAACCGCGGCAAGAAGAGCATCACGCTCAACCTGAAAGATCCGCGTGCGATGAAGATCCTGCTCGACCTCGTCGCCAAGGCCGACATCGTGCAGCACAACATGCGCTACGACGCCGCCGAGCGCCTCAAGATCGACTACGAGTCGCTGAAGAAACTCAATCCGAAACTGATCTACTGCCACACGCGCGGCTTCGAGCGCGGCGTGCGCCAGGGTCTGCCGGGCAATGACCAGACCGGCGCCTGCCTCTCCGGCATCCAGTTCGAGGACGGCGGCATGGCGCGCGAGGGCGAACATGGCGAAGCCGGCCGTCCGCTGTGGAGCTTCACCAGCTTCGGCGATACCGGCAACGGCTTCCTCTCGGCGGTGGCGATGATCAATGCCCTCCATCACCGCGACAAGACCGGCGAAGGCCAGTTCGTCGACACCTCGATCATCAACGCCGGCCTGCTCAACACCAGCTACGCGGTGGCGACTCCGGATGGCAAGGGCTTCGAGCGCCCGCGCATCGCCGGCGACCAGGTCGGCTACTCCGCGGGTCATCGCATTTATGAAACCAGGCAGGGCTGGCTGTGCTTCGTGCTGGTCGAGCAGTCGCACTGGGACGAGCTGTTTGCCGTGATCGGCCTGCCGGAGCTGGTCACCGACAGCCGGTTTGCAACCGCCGGGGCACGCCAGAAAAACGATGCGGTGCTGGCCGGTATCATCGGCGACAAGCTCAGGACCGATAGCGCTGCGAACTGGTTCGGCAGGCTTGATGCCGCCGGTGTGCCGGTGGAAGTGGTCGACGAGGAATTCTCGCGCAAGCTGCACGACAATGCCGAATTCCAGAAACGCCAGTGGGTGGTGTCGTATCCGCATCCGCACGTCGGCAAGCTCGACCAGATCGGCCTGCTGGTGAATCTCTCGGGGACGCCGGGCGTGATCCAGGGCCGGCCGCTGCTGGTCGGCGAGCATACCCAGGAAATCATGAAGGACATGGGCTACTCCGACGAGGAGATCAAGACCATGGAAGAGCAGATGGCGGTCGGTTTTGTCGGCATGCCGCGCATGCCCAACCGCAAGCCTGGTGCGCCACCGCCGATGACGCCGTCGGCCGCCCAGTCGGAGAAGAAGTAGGAAATCGCCGGCCCCCTGCGCTGCAGGGGATCAGGCTCCCCTCTTCAGGCGGCGCGACGGCCGGCGCTGCGCCGCCAGCGTCTGGGTGCCGACCATGATGACCCGCACCATCTCGGTGATCTCGTCGATCAGGGCCGGGTGATGGCGGTCGGGCAGGTCGACCGCGGTGGTCGCCATGGCGAATACCAGCCGGGTGATGGCGCGTGCGGCCAGCGTGGCATCGTGCAGGGCGGTGCGGCTGGCGCGGCTGAGCCGGACCAGGTCGGCCTCCAGTTCGGTCTCAAAGAATTGCAGCTGGCGTTCGACCGCCTGCTTGAAGGCGGCGGAGCCGACGGCCCCTTCCCGCAGCAGCAGCGGCAGGTAGGGCGGGTCGGTCCGCAGTTGCAGCAGGAAGGTTTCCACCGAGGCGCGGATCACGCTCTCGCCGGCCGCCACTCGGCCGCGCGCGGTCCAGATGATGTCGCGCAGAGATTGTCCGGACTGCTCGATCAGCGCCACGGCCAGGCTGTCGGTATCGGGGAAGTGACGGTAAAAACTGTTGGGCGCGATGTCCGCGGCGCGCGCGATCTCGCGCAGCGACAGGGTCGCGATGCTGCGATGCGGCCCGAGCAGTTTCAGCGCGGCATCGATGATGTCCTGCCGCGAAATCTCCGGCTTGCGGCCCCGGCGGGGCTGGGGCATGAGTTGTTTTTTCATTTGACGGGCGGCGGGCATGC
>DATMTG010000368.1:0-9004 GCA_035565075.1 Stenotrophobium sp. | reverse complement strand
AACAAGAACCAGCGCCAACTCCGGCCTAGCGGGTGGCGCTTTTGACGGCACTCACCGCCCCCGCATCGCCACACAATCCGCTGCCCAACGCCGCACAAGCCTCGTCGACACTGTTCACGATCCTGAACAGCTTCCGGTCTTCGCGCGAGATCAGCCCGGCCTGCGCCAGCGACTTGAAGTTCACCGTGCGCTCCCAATAGGCACGCCCGTACAGCAGGATCGGCATCGCCGACGATTTGCCGGTCTGGGTCAGGGTCAGCAACTCGAACAGCTCGTCCATCGTGCCGAAGCCGCCGGGGAAGATCACCGCGGCGCGCGCAAGATTGAGAAACCAGAATTTGCGCATGAAGAAGTAGTGAAATTCGAAGGCATGATTCGGCTTGACGCAGGGATTGAGGTGCTGCTCGAACGGCAGTGAAATGTTCAGGCCGATATTGAGCGCGCGATTGACCCGCGCCGCGCCCTCATGCGCGGCCTGCATGATGCCGGGCCCGCCACCGGTGACGATGTAATAGCGATCCCTGGGGGCATGACTGCGCAGCGTCCATTGCGCGATGCGCTCGGCGAGGTTCGCCGCCGCAGCGTAGTAATCCGGCCGGCCGCCCGGCACCGTGCGCGCCGAGCCGAAAAAAATCACGCCGTTGTTGATGTTGAGACGCCGCAGGCGCTGCTCGGGCTCCAGGTACTCGGACAGGATGCGCAGCCCGCGCGCGGTGTCACTGTGCAGGAAGCTGCTGTTGTCGTAGGCCTTCCTGGTTTTCTGTAACTTGGATTGAGTTTTTCTCATTTTTTCGGAGCGAATCGAGAGGGCCGGCCCCTGACTGTATGCGAAAAACCATCGCGCAGCAGGATGCATCCACACCCGTCGACAGTGCGTAAGGTGATTGATGTCACCTATCACTCCTTGCGCCCGCAGCCCGGCAGTTCAAAATGATCGGCCTGCCCGGACAAGAATCCGCAAGCGACAACGCTGGATGCCTTTGACCGCGCTTAGCCTGCTGCTGGTGACTGCGGCAGCCACGGCTCAAATCGCGCAGCCCTATACTCCTCAAAGCGACAGCGTGGTGCTGCAAGAAGTGCCGTCGAGTACCGACCCGCGGGTGAAGCAGTTTGAAGTTCTGCGCAATCAGTTACAGGCGCAGCCGCACAACCTGAAAATTTCCCAGCAACTGTCACGCGCCTATATCAACTACGGCCGGGAAACCGGCGATGCACGCTACCTGGGCCGGGCGCTGGCGCTGATCGAGCCGTGGTTGCAACAGCCCGCCCCGCCCGCATCGGTGCTGCTGCTGCAGGCCACCATTCTGCAAAGCCGTCATGTGTTCACCCAGGCCCGCGTCATTCTCGAAGGGCTGGTCAAGGCCAATCCCGACAATGGCCAGGCCTGGCTGACACTGGCATCCGTTCAACAAGTGCAAGGCGATCTCGATGCCGCGCGTCATTCCTGTGCACGCCTCATGGGCGGCATGGATGCACTGGTCGCCGCCAGCTGCATCGGCGGACTGAATATCGTCAGCGGTCGCGCGCAGAGCGGCTACGACGTGATCCAGCTTTTGCTGAGCCAGGAGTCCGACAAGGCCTTCGTGCTGCGGGCGTGGGCAGAAGGCCTGCTGGCGGACGCCTCGCGCTATCTCGGCAATGACAAGCAAGCCGATGCGCACTATCAGGCGGCGCTGCAACTCGCTCCCGGGGATAATTTCCTGCTCGCGGACTATGGCGATTTCCTGCTGGATCAGAACAGACCGCAGGCGGTGATTGACCTGATGCAGCCGTAACGGCAGTCCGACACTTCATTTCTGCGTCTGGTGCTGGCCGAAGCCCGGCTGAAACTGCCGCAGGCAGACGCCGATATACAGGAAATGGCGCAACGTTTCCGCGATCTGGAGCTGCGCGGGGACACGACACTCTATGCACGCGAGCAGGCGCGATTTGTTTTGGTGCTTCAACACGATCCGGCGCGCGCCCTGAAGATCGCGGAGCAAGACTGGACCATCCAGCGGGCACCGGAGGATATCCGCATCTATCTCGAAACCGCGCTGGCATCGGACACACCGGAGGCCGCACAGCCGGCGCTGGATTTACTCGAGCAGACAAAACTTGAATATCCGCGTGTGCGCGCCCTGGCTGCTGCCGTGCGCCAGGCGATCGCCCGTCGCGCTGTGGTCAAAGCGCCCCCGGTATCACCATGAATTTCCCGAAGCTCGCGCTGCTCATGGTCCTGACGGCCACCGCGTTATCGCCCTTAACCGCCTCGGCACACAAGGAGAGCGACGCCTATCTGTCGCTGCACACCGACCCGGAAAATCCGAATGCGCTGCGCGGCCAGTGGGACATCGCGCTGCGCGACCTCAACTTCGTCATCGACATCGACACCAACCACGACGGCAAGATCACCTGGGGCGAAGTCAAGGCACAGCGCACGGCCATCGAGCGCTACGCGCTGGACCGCGTAGCAATCAAGGGCGACGGCCTGACCTGCGCGCTGCACAGCAGCGGCCAGATGATCGACCGCCACACCGACGGCACCTACGACGTGATCCTGTTCGATGCGATCTGCGACAAGGAGATCCCGAGCAAGCTGACCGTGGTCTATCGTCTGTTCCAGGATGTCGATCCGTATCACCGCGGCATCGTCACGATCCATGCCGGCAGCCGGATCGCAGAGGCGGTGCTGGGGCCGAAAAGCCCGGTCACCACGCTAAACCTGCGCAAGCCCGATCTCTGGCAGCAGTTCAAGAGTTTTCTCAACGATGGCGTATGGCATATCTGGACCGGGCCTGATCACCTGCTGTTCATCTTTTCGTTACTGCTGCCGGCAGTACTGCTCAGAAGACAGAGCAAATCGCCACTGGCCGCCGCGCAGACCTTCAGATCGGACTGGATGCCGGCACCGCATCTGGGCGGCGCGCTGATCGAACTGATCAAGGTGGTGTCCGCGTTCACAGTATCGCACTCGGTGACGCTGACGCTGTCGGTACTCGGCTACGTGCATTTGCCGAGCCGGCTGGTCGAATCGGGGATTGCGCTGTCGATCATCATCGCCGCTGGCAACAACCTGTTCCCGCTGATCAGCGGCCGCGCATGGCTGGTGGCCTTCACATTCGGATTTATCCACGGACTGGGATTCGCCAGCGCGCTGGCCGGCCTGCAATTGACGGCCGCCTCGATGGCAGCCTCGCTGAGCGGCTTCAGCATCGGCGTGGAACTGGGCCAGGAAGCCATCGTACTGCCGTTCGTCCCCTTGGCGTTTCTCGTGCGCCGCACGCGGTTTTATCAGATCGGAGTGGTGCGCTGGGGGTCGGTGCTGATTATCGCGATCGCCACCTTGTGGCTGATCCAGCGCGCGTTCGATGTGGTCATCCCGGGCACGGCGTTTCTAACACCGCCCTGATGTCGGCTTGAACCCGGTGCACCGCGGCCGGTGGGCCGCGGCATCGCGACGATTCATGCCTTATCCTGAGCAAAAAAATGCCCCGCCAAAGCGGCGGGGCGGAATAGCCCATAAATCACAATTGGAGGGGACGTTATGGGCTGGGTTTACAAGCGGGTGTCAGGGTCGCCACATCGGTGGCGGTGTCATCGGCAGTGAATGCCACGTTATTGATCTCCTGCGGCGGCAAGGTATCGCAGGTTCCTGTCGTGGCGGTGTTGATCTGGTTGGCCGCCAGGCTCTTCACGGTTGTTGCCGCAGACCCGCCATTACTGGCATTGGTCGGCAGACCCTCGTTGATCCAGCAGCCGGACAGCAACAGCGTCGATGCTGTTATCGCCGTCATCAGCAGAGTTCGCAGTTTCATGGAATTCCTCCTTACATTGCGCCCGGCGCCGGGTTATTGAGATAGGGGAATACCGTCAGATAGGCACTCGGATCAGGCTCTGCGCCATCGTTGACCACGGCGCCCGCATTCACGACCTGTGGTTTCGCACCACTCAGATCGCAGGTCTGGAGCTTGTTGGGATTGGCCGCCGTAATCGCGCCCTCGGCAACGGTCAACTCGATATCGACGACGTCGTCCACCGGCCGGCGTCCGTTGGGAAAGCCGGCGAGGTCACAGGCCAGGAAGCCCAGGTCGTTCTGCTGGGCGACCGGCACAGCGGCAATGGCGGTGTTGAGGCGCAGCATCTCGCCCGGCACGGTCAGATTCGCTGGCGCGGTAAACTTGAAGTTGGCCGGAGTATCGTTCGGGCCGGTGGTGATGCCGGTGACGAATGCGGCGAGCAGATCGTTGCGCGGCGTTGCGGGGACATGCGTTGCACCCGGGAACAGTGCGTCGACCAGCACCGGCAGCGTCGGATACAGCACGTACTTGCCGAAATTGGCGACATCGTTCTTGGGCTCGCTGGAGTTGAATTTATCCTTGTCCGTGATGCCGATGACCACCTCATTGACCAGTGGTGAACCCAGGCGCGAAACCTGTGTCCATGCACCGCCCACGACAGACGGCCCCTTGCCCGATACCGAATCGGTCGGCCCGGTCGGCGACGGGTTCAGCACGCGGCTTTGGCGGATGCTCGCCGTGGTCCAGCCGCCGATGACCGGATCGCTGCCGTTGGTCAGGCAGCTGGCTGCGACTTCCAGCGCCAGCGTGGTGATGTTCTTGTCGCCGATCGTGTTGCCGGTCGGGTTTGCCGTCGTTGCCGCCGAGTTGCGGCTGCCCAGCGGATTGAGATGCACCAGGTCGAACACTTGCCCCAGATTGACGACAAAGCCTTCTGCGCGCTGTCCGACAAACAATTTCGCCGGCGTTGCACACCCCGGGATATTGACGTTATAGATGAAATTCTTTGCGTAGGCGGGGTAGTCGGGAATCGACTTGGTGCCGATATTGTCCACCGGCTTGGTGAAGGTGGCGGCCCCGCCATTGGCATTGGTGATCGCGCTGACAGTGCCAGTACGACGATTACCACGAACCAGGTTCACCGTGTAAGTCTCGATGCGGTTGAGGTTGGCGCCGCTGGCATCCACTGCGCCGGCATTGATCAGCGGGATGGCGACGTTGCCGCCCGGATTGCCGGTCGGCACGGCGATGCCGGCGAAGGTGTTCTTGAACTGGAACTGGAACGTCAGATCCTCCTGGGAGTCGCCGTTGTTGTCGATCTCGATCTCGTACAGGGCATTGGGGTCGAGCGCGAAGTAGTTCGGGCCGCCGTAGGAGTCCTGCAGCGGGTCGTAATTGGCCAGGATCGGGACGAATCCCGAACGACCTGCCTCGTAACTGTTGAACATGTAGAAATCGGTGCCATCCACTTTCGGCATGCCGGATATGAAGGGTGCTTCGCGATGACTCGATGCAAATACCGCGGAACTGGCCAGCGCTAAGGCGCTACCGGCCAGCAATGTGAAGCCTAACGATTTGCTGAACATGTCTTTCCCCTGGTTTGGTACGGGTGCGCCAGGGAATACGCAGTTCACGGCAACCCGGATGCAACCGGTCCGCGCATCCATCTTCACAACGAAGGCGTATGTCCCACAGGACCGGATTCAACGCCCCTTGGGAACACCGTATGTCCATCGCACGACGTATTTTTGTGGTGGCCGCCACGTTCCTTTGCGGCGGGATTACGGTGGCGGAAGCCGGCGGCGTACCCACGGTTCAGCTCGATCCGCTGGTGGTGACAGCGGCGCTGCCGTTGCAGGACGCGGCATTGTCGGCAACGCAGGGCTACGTCACCGCCGGGCAACTGGCGCAACGCCCCATCGAGCGCACCGGCGAGTTGCTCGAATTCGTACCCGGCATGATCGTCACCCAGCACAGTGGTGAGGGCAAGGCCAACCAGTACTTCCTGCGTGGTTTCAATCTCGACCACGGCACCGACTTCGCCACGACGGTGGACGGCATGCCGGTCAACATGCGCACCCACGCACATGGCCAAGGCTATTCCGATCTCAATTTCGTGATCCCGGAACTGATCGGCTCGCTGGATTACCGCAAGGGCCCGTATTACGCCGATGTCGGCGATTTCTCTGCAGCCGGGTCCGCGGACCTGCATTACGTCGATCAACTGCCGCGGCCGATCGCCAAATACAGCGTGGGCCAGGACGGCTACAACCGAATGCTGGTCGCGGGATCGCCCAGGGTCGCCGGAGGCACGCTGCTGCTCGGACTCGACGGCACGCTCTACCAGGGCCCATACGTTCTCGGTGCCAACGAGAAAAAACTGGCCGGCATCGCGCGCTTTAACCATGGCAATGAAACCGATGGCTACACGCTGGCACTGGAGGGCTACCGCAACCAGTGGACCTCCACCGATCAGATTCCGCAGCGCGCGATCGCGGACGGCCAGATCAGCCGCTACGGCAACATCGATCCGACCGATGGCGGCAGGACACATCGCATCAGCGCGGACTTCGACTGGCGCGGCAGCACGCGCGGCGGCCACTGGCAGGTGCAGGGCTACGCGCTGGCTTACCGGCTGCATTTGTTTTCGGATTTCACTTATTACCTGCGCGACCCGGTCGACGGCGACCAGTTCGAGCAGTTCGACAATCGTCGCGTCTACGGCCTCAATGCACGCCGTTACTGGCTGTTGCCGTTGCCGATACCGGTGGATCTGGAAATCGGAAGCCAATTCCGCTACGACGATATCCTGCCGGTGGGACTATACGATACGAAGGCGCGGGCACAGCTCAAAACCGTGAGCCAGGACAAGGTGCGCGAACTCAGCGAAGGCATCTACCTGAGCAGCACACAGAAGTGGTCGCATGTGTTCCGTTCGGTCGTGGGCATGCGCGTGGATGCCTACCGCTTCCTGGTCGACGCCAACCTGCCGGCCAACTCCGGCACCCGCACCGCAACGATCAGCAGCCCCAAGGCCAGCCTGATTTTCGGACCGTGGGACAAGACCGGATATTTCATCAACTTCGGCTATGGTTTTCACAGCAACGACGCGCGCGGCGTCACTCTGACTGTCGATCCGAACGATGGCGTCACGCCACAGGCGGGCGTCACACCGCTGGTGAAAGCGCGCGGCATCGACCTCGGCGTGGTCAGCGCGATCGTGCCGCACACCAAGCTGACGCTGACCCTGTGGCAACTGGAACTGGGTTCCGAACTGGTCTATTCCGGCGACGACGGCACCAGCCAGCCCAGCGGCGCCAGTCATCGTCGCGGCGTGGAGGTTTCCGCGTACTACACGCCGCGTCCGTGGCTGGCGCTGGATGCCGACTATGCGGCTTCGCGCGCACGCCTGGAGTCGCCCGTCGGCAACCGCATCCCCAACGCCGTCGAGAATGTCTTTTCGCTGGGACTCAGCGTGCCGGAAACCCGTGGCTGGAGCGGCGGCCTGCGTGTGCGTCATCTCGGCCCGGCGCCGCTGATCGAGGACAACAGCGCACGCTCCAAAACCACCACGGTAGTCAACGCGCAGGCCGGTTATCGCATTCTCAAGGGGCTGACCGCCGGCGTTGAAATCATCAACGTCTTCAACAGCCGCGACAACGACATCACCTACTACTACACCTCGCGCCTGCCGGGCGAACCCGCCGCGGGCGTCGACGACTATCACCTCCACCCGGTCGAGCCGCGCATGCTGCGGCTGTCGCTGACGGCGGAACTATGAGTCGCTGCAAAAGCCGGTTGCGCCGCGCAGTTCGTCACGCGCGCAGGCGCGCACCCGGCTGGCGGTGCCTGCGCGCATACGCCAGCAGGAATTCCATCTGGTCGGCGAGGATGCGGCGGTTCTGCAGGATCAGGTATTCCGCGAGATTGGGGATATACGGCACGGCCAGCAGTTTCATGCCGGCTTCTTCCGGCGTGCGGTCGTCCTTGCGCTGGTTGCAGGCACGGCAGGCGGTGACGCAGTTTTCCCAGCTGGTTGCGCCGCCGCGCGAGGCGGGAATGATGTGATCGCGCGTCAGTTGCGAAGCGGGAAACACTTCGCCGCAATAGAGGCAGAGGTTATGGTCGCGCTGGAACAGCGTGCGGTTGGTCAGTAGCGAGGCACCGCGCTGGTAGCGCTGCGACTTGTCGGCGACAGCGATGATCGAGCCGATCTCCAGCGAACTGCGGCGGCCGGTGGCGGCGCAGATGCCGCCGTAGACGGTAAAGCGTTCCTCGCCGGTTTCCCAGCGCACGCGCTCGCGGGCGTAGAGGGTCACGGCGGTCTGCCAGTGCACCCAGGCCACCGGCAATCCGCCGGCGTCGAGTTTCAGAATTGCAGGAATGCTCTCCATAAGTTCCTTCGATTGTCGTTCAGCGGCTGTCACCCGCTCTGCTCAAATCCTCGATGTCGTGTGTGATATTTATACAGCTAATGTACAAATTATCCTGATGTATGAAACAAAGCAAGGCGCAGGCATCAGGCCTTGGATCTGCGGTATCCGGCGAACAGTTCCTCTTCGCACAATGCGCAGATGATATGCCCGATCAGGATGTGACTCTCTTGGATGCGCGGCGTGTGCGTGGACGGTACCGCGAGGCAGTGATCGCTCAGCGCCTTGATCTGCCCGCCTGCACCACACAGCGCCACGCGGACGATGCCACGCCCGGCGCAAGACTCCATCGCCTTCAGGATGTTTCTGGAATTGCCCGAAGTCGTGATGCCGATGAACACATCGCCTTCACGACCCAGCGCTTCGACCTGCCGCGAGAACAGGAATTCATAGCCGTAATCGTTGCCAATGGCGGTCAGCGCCGAGGTGTCGGTGGTCAACGCGATCGACGGCAGGCCCGGGCGATCGAACTCGAAGCGCGCCACGAACTCGGCCGCGATGTGCTGCGCATCGGCGGCGCTGCCGCCATTGCCCGCCAGCATGACCTTGTTGCCGCGGCGAAACGCGGCGACGCAGACCTTCGTCACCTCGAGAATGCCCTGCAGCAGCGACTCGTCCGCCAGCAGTTTCTGCTTGGCGACGATCGAATCGCCGATCATCGTGGTGATGGCGGACAGGCTCACGGCGCTCATGCTCGATCCCGATCTGAAACCCGGAAGATGGATTCCATCCAGTATGCGCCATCGCTGCGCCGGCTGGCACCCTGCCCCTCGCAAACGCGCACCCGCTCCG
>DATMTG010000367.1:0-4274 GCA_035565075.1 Stenotrophobium sp. | reverse complement strand
CCAAGCGGAGTATGAATTTCGAGAATCGATTTGCAAAACTCCGTTACAGTCAGTTCCCCAATCCGCACCGAGCACGCATGGGCACAGCCGCAACCGCCGCAGCCGTCAGCACCCGACCGGGCAAGCCCCGGGCGCGGGTCGGGCGGCCGCCGCGCGTGACGGTGCAGGCGATCGTCGCGACGGCGCTGGAACTCGGCCTGGAGAAAGTCACGCTCAAGCAGATCGCCGATGAACTCGGCGTGGCGCAGGCGACGCTGTATCGCCACGTCAACAACCGCGACGAACTGGTGCGGCTGGCGGCGTTCCAGTTGACGTTGTCGCGGCGCATGCCGGGAGTGGCGGACGCGCACTGGTCCGACCTGGCGATCCGCTATGCCGAGAGCCTGTTCGATTCGTTCGTCGGCGAGCCGCTGCTGATTGCGCAGTTGCTCAAGGGCGAACTCGGGCCGCACGCGGAAGTCGATGTGCTGGAGCAGTTCCTGGGTGCCATCACGCAGCATGGTTTTTCGGAGATCGAAGGCGTGCAACTGTTTCACGCCATCGGCATGATTACCATCGGCGCGGCGGCCGGCAGCATCGGCCTGCACGCCAGCACCGCTGCGGGTCAGCCCTGGCGCAACGCGATGCAAAACACCCTGGCGGAACGCGATGTCGCCGAGCTGCCGCGCGTGCGTCGCGTGCTGCCGGCGACGCTCGACGCCGACCCGATTCCCTGGCTGCCGGCGCTGCGGGCGCTGCTGTCCGGCATCGCCGCGGCGCGCGGCGAATCGCTGCCGGCACCGGTGGCGGAAAAAATTTCACACCCCACACGACTGAAGAGCCGCGCTGCCGGCTAACCAAGGAGACGTTCCCATGACTGCACCTGTCGCAAACCCCATCGGCCGCGCCGAGATCAACGGCCTGATCTTCAACCCGTACTCCAAGGATTTCATCCGCAACCCCGATCCGGTGTGGCAGCGCCTGATGAAGGATTTTCCGATCGCCTGGCACAAGGATCTGCAGATGTGGCTGGTCAGCAGCCACGAGCTCTGCGACAAGGTGCTCAAGGATAACCGCTTCTCGCCCAACTTCCGCGTCTGGGAGCTGGCGCCGCCGCCGAAGGCCGAGGCCGACAAGAACGATTTCGATTTTGCCTTCGAGAAAGGCTTTTTCGCGGTCACGCCGAAAGAGCATCTGCGGCTGCGCAAGCTGACCATGCCGGCGTTCTCCAAGCCGGTGATGGGCAAGATCGACGGCAAGATCCGCGACCTGGTCGAGGACTGTTTCAACGCCATCGGCGACGCCGAGGAATTCGACGTCTACGAGACGCTGGCAAACAAGATCCCGGTGCGCTCGATCGCGCGCATGATCGGCGTCGACACCAACATGGAAGAATTCTTTCACGAGTTCGCGGTCAGCGTGATCAAGTCGACGCGCATCAATCTCGGCGTCAAGGAGCGCGACGCGGCGATGCAGGGCACGCTGCCGGGCTTCAAGTATTTCCGCGAGCAGATCGCCGCGCGCCGCGCCTTGCCGCATCCCGGCGACGATTTTCTCGGCAGTCTGGTCGGCGCGACGGACAACGGCGAGAAACTGGACGATTACGAGATTCTCTCGGTGGTGTTCGCGTTGATCACCGCCGGTTCGGATACCGCCACCGATCTGCATACCTTCCTGATTCACGGCCTGCTCAAGAATCCTGATCAGTACGAGTTGCTCAAGCAAAAACCCGAACTGATGGAGAACGCCATCATCGAACTGCTGCGTTATGGCTCCTTCGGCAAGATGCCGTTCTTCCGCTTCGCCACCGAGGACATCGAGTTCGCTGGACAGCACATCAAGAAAGGCCAGGCGATCGGCGTGAACATTCAGTCTGCCTGGCACGATCCCGCCAAGTGGGAGAACCCGAACACGCTGGATATCACGCGTCGCCTCGACGGCAACATCGTGTTTGGCGCCGGCGCGCACTTCTGCATCGGCACCTATCTGGTGCGCGTGCAGGGCATGCTGATGCTCAAGGAATTCATGAAGCGCTACCCCCACGCCGAGCTGGCGGACGGCGATGGCCGCATCGACTACGAATACACCCATCACAACGCACGGCGCATCAACAAGCTGATCGTCAAGACCAACGCCAAGACTGCACGCAAGGCGGCCTGAGACCATGAAAAAGTGGATTTGCGTCATCTGCGGACACATCTACGACGAAGCCGCCGGCGACCCGGGCGGCGGGGTCGCCCCGGGAACCCGCTTCGAGGATGTGCCCGAGGACTGGGTGTGCCCGGAGTGCGGCTCGCCCAAGTCGGCGTTTGAAGAATATACCGGCTGACAGAACGATCACCTGAGGAGTCACCCCCAATGAAGCAGAAGCTCGAAGGCCGTTACCCGGCCCCGTCCGGCGTCGTCATCAAGATGATGACCGACCGCAAGTTCTACTGCGACCGGATGGAGTTGCAGGGCCAGAAGGCTTACGAAGTCATCGACCACCATTTCGATGGCAAGGAGTTCAGCCTGAAGATCAAGCGCAAGCTGCCGGCGGCCAGCGTCACCAGCACCGAGAGCTGGAATGTCGCCAGCAAGACCGGCCGCATCATCGTCGAACTGCAGGGCATGCCGGTGGAGATGAGCGGCGCCACCTCGCTGCGCGACGAAGGCGGCGAGTGTGTGCTGACCTATGACTGGGAGATCACCTCGAAGGTGCCATTGGTCGGTGGCAAGATCGAGAAGACCATCGCAGCCGAGAACGAAAAGGCGACCCCCGAGCAGACCGCGATGGGCATCAAATTGCTGGAAAACTATCGCTGAGGAACAGGTTTGGCGCTAGGCTGGACAGGACGCCGGCAACATAATCGGTTCGGACGATGCCTGCGCATGCGGGTACGTTACCATTCCGACAGGAAATGGCGATGAGGCGCGCTTTCGTGACGCCCCACGCCGCAGGCCCGATGTCCAGAGTTCTCAGTCGAGGAGACAAAAAATGAAGTTCAAATCGGTTGCTGTCATTTGTGCACTGGCGGGGGGGCTCGCCATACCGGCGCAGTACGCGCTGGCCAAGGTGTCGGCGGAAAAAGCGGCGGAGCTGGATACCGCCAAGCTGACCTGCATCGGCGCCGAGCGCGCCGGCAGCAAGGACGGCGTGGCCGAATATACCGGCAAGTACGACGGCAAATGGCCCGGCATGAAGCATCCGGACGATTCCGCCGGGTTCGAACCGGGGCCCTACGCGGACGAGAAGCCGCTGTTCACGATCACCGCGCAGAACATGGCGCAGTACGCGGACAAGCTCACCGAGGGCGAAAAGGGCCTGCTCAAGAAATACCCGACCGCCTACCGCATGAACGTCTACCCCAGCCACCGCGATTTCGCGTATCCGAAGTGGACCTGCGACGTCAACAAGAAAAACGCGGTGACCGCCGAAGTGGTCCACAATGGCATGGGCATCACCGGCACCACCGGTTCGATCCCGTTCCCGTTCCCGGCCAGCGGCCTCGAGGCGATCTGGAACGTGATCAATCCGCCGCGCGCCTGGACCGAAAAGGTGATCTACGACGTGGCCGACGTCTACGCCAACGGCAGCATCGCCTGGGGCAAGAACAAGTTCATGACCATGAACCTCGGCAACAACCCGAAAGAGCGGGCCAGCTACCAGGACAAGATCAACGCGTACTTCTACACCAGCTACCTGCTGCCTGAGCGCGACAAGGGCTTCACCGCCGTCGGTTACCAGCCCAACGATTTTTCCCACGACGCGACCCAGTCCTGGCAGTACCTGCCGGGCATCCGTCGCGTGCGCCAGGCGCCTGAGGTCGGCTTCGACTACCCGGTGCCGCCGGCGGGTCTGCGCACCGTCGATGACGACTACGGCTTCAACGGTTCGCCGGAGCGCTACACCTGGAAGCTGATCGGCAAGAAGGAACTGTACGTTCCGTACAACAACTTCAAGATCAACGATCCGTCGGTCAGCTACAAGGACCTGATCAAGCCCAGCACGATCAATCCCGACTACGAGCGCTATGAGCTGCACCGCGTCTGGGTGATCGAGGGCGACCTCAAGCCCGGCGTTCGCCACATCTACAGCAAGCGCATCGTCTACGCCGACGAAGACACCTGGCTGGCCCTGATGGCCGACAACTACGACGCCCGCGGCCAGCTGTGGCGCGTGTCGCTGGTGAATTTCTTCTACTCGCAGCAGTCGCACGAATACCATCGCGGCGCCACGATTTATCACGACCTCAGCTCCGGCGCCTACGAGGCGACCTACCTGAGCAACGGTGCGGGCGAAAACTGGTGGCAGA
>DATMTG010000366.1:0-3237 GCA_035565075.1 Stenotrophobium sp. | reverse complement strand
ACAACCTGGCCGCTGCTGCACGTCACAGCGGGTGGCCGTTATCATGCGGCATGACCCAGGTCTGTCCCTCCTGCCATGCGCAGAACGCCGCCGACGCCCGTTTCTGCAACCAGTGCGGCGCGCGGCTGGCGGCGGCCCCGCAGCCTGCGGCGGCGAGCTACACGCCGCAGCACCTGACCGAACGCGTGCTGCGCACGCGCGCGGCGATGCAGGGCGAACGCAAGCGCGTGACGGTGCTGTTTGCCGACATCAAGGGTTCGACCCGGCTGGCGCAGGAGGCGGGCGCCGAGGCCTGGCACGACATCCTCGACCGGTTCTTCGCCATTCTCAGCGGCGCGGTGCATCGCTATGAAGGCACCGTCAACCAATACACCGGCGACGGCATCATGGCCTTGTTCGGCGCGCCCGTCGCGCACGAGGACCATGCGCGCCGCGCGGGACTGGCGGCGCTGGAGATGCAGGCGCAGGTGCGCCGCTATGCCGACGAGTTGCGCCTGTCGCGCGGGCTGAACCTGTCGATGCGCGTCGGCCTCAACACCGGCGAGGTGATCGTCGGCCGCATCGGTGACGATCTGCGCATGGACTACACCGCGCAGGGACATACGGTGAACCTGGCCGCGCGCATGGAGCACATCTGCGAGCCGGGCCGCGTCTACCTGTCGCGCTACACCGCACGCGGCATCGAAGGCTATTTCAGGCTGCGCGACCTCGGCCGCATGCAGGTGGCGGGCGTCGATGAGCCGGTCGAGGTGTACGAGCTGGAAGGCCAGGGCGAACTGAACACGCGTCTGGACCGCAGCCTCTCGCGTTACGCCTCGAGCTTCGTCGGCCGCGATGCCGAGGTTGCGTCGCTGCAACAGGCGCTGCAATCCGCCCGCGACGGCCGCGGGCAGGTGGTGGCGGTGGTCGGCAACGCCGGCATCGGCAAGAGCCGCCTGTGCCACGAATTCACCCAGGACTGCGAGCGCCGGGGCATCGTCGTGCACCGTGCCACCGGCGTGCCTTACGCCCACGCGTTGCCGCTGTATCCGGTGCAGATGCTGGCGCGCGCACGGATGGGTCTGGACGGGCGCGCCAGTGCCGGCGACGTGCGGCGCTGGGTGGCCGGCGCGCTGCTGATGCACAAGCCGCAGCACGCGGACCTGCTGCCGGTGATCTTTGATTTTCTCGGCGTCGCCGACGGCCGGGAAAAAATGCCGGAGCCGTCCGAAGCGCAGCGCGAGAAACTGCTGGACCTGATGACCACCTATATCGCCTGCGGCGACGAGCAGTGCACGCAGGTGTTGCTGATCGAGGACCTGCATTTTCTCGACGCCGCCAGCGAATCCTTCATCGCCAGGCTCGCGCAGCGGGTACGCGAATCGCGCACGCTGCTGCTGCTCAATTACCGGCCCGACTACATCAGCGAGTGGCTGATTCCGCTGCTCGACGAACAGGTTTCGGTCTCGGCGCTCGGGGCTGCGCAGCTGGAGCAGATGGCGCAGAGCCTGCTTGGCGAAGACGCCAGTCTCGCAGGGCTGGCGACGCGCATCCGCGAGCGCGCCAGCGGCAATCCGTTTTTCGTCGAAGAGGCGGTGCAGGCGCTGGCCGAGGAGGCGTACCTGGGCGGCAGCCCCGGCGCGTACACGCTGTTGCGCCCCATCGTGCAGTGGCCGATTGCCGATACCGTGCACGCCCTGCTGGCGACGCGCATCGACCGGCTGCCGGAGGCGCTGAAAATCCTGGTGCAGACCGCTGCGGTCATCGGCCACGATTTCTCGCCGTCGCTGCTGGCCGAACTGACGGCGCAGTCGATCGAAGACTGCCATGAATCCCTGCACGCGCTCGAAGATGCCGGTTTCGTCCACCAGAAGCAGGTGACGCCGGATTCCGAGTACGCGTTCTGTCATCCGCTGATGCAGGAAGTCGCCTACCAGGTGCAGCTGGAGTCGCGGCGCGCGGCGGTGCACGCGCGCCTGGCGCAGGCACTGGTGTCGCGCCATCCCGACGACAGCGCCGGCAAGCAGGCGGTGAACATCGCGTATCACTGGGAGCAGGCCGGCGACTGGGCGCAGGCCGGCGCGTGGAACCTGCGTGCGGCGCAGTGGGCCATCACCCGCGATCTCAATATCGCCAGCGATCAATTCCAGGCCGCACGGCGCAATCTCGACCGGGTGGCGGATGCCGACGCCGTGATCCGCCAGCGCATCCAGGCGCGTGCCGGGTTGATCCGTCTGGCGCAGTTCGTGCCGACGGCTCCCGAGGCGGTGGAAGCCGCCTATGTCGAGGCACGGCAGATGGCCGATCAGTGCGGCGATCGCGCCAGCGTGGCAGAACTGCTGTTGTCCTACGGCGCCGAGCACCTGCATCGGGCGCAGGTTGCGCAGGCGGTGCGGCTGGCGGACGAGGCGGTACGCCTGTGCATCGCGCACGGACTGACCGCGCTGGTCGAACGCTTCCGCCTGAATGTGCTGATCCTGTTCACCGCCGCCGGGCAGCCGCGCGAAGGGCTGGCACTGGTCGACGAGGCGACCGGCAGCGATTGGCACCATGGTCCGATCAGCGAAACGAATTTCATGTCGCGCGGCTATTACGGCGTGATGCTGTCGTGGCTCGGACGCATGTCCGAGGCGCAGGCCAACCTCAGCAGCGCGCAGGCGTTTGCCGAGCGCGAGGACCGCACCGCCAGCTGGATGTACGCGGCACAGGTCGACGTCGACTGGATCTCGCGGCGCGGCAGCCAGTCGCTGGCGTCGGCGCGGCGCGCCTATGAACGGGCACAGGCTTCGAGCAGCCCGTTCTTCAATGCCATGGCGCTGCGTGCGCTCGGAGTGGCGCACACCCTGCAGGGCGATTATGCGCAGGCCATCGACTTTCTCGAACAGAGCCTGCCGCTGGTGGCGCCCGGGTCGTTCGCCTACCAGTTCGAGCCGGCGCACCGGGCCGCACTGGCGCGCGCCTGCCTCGGAGCCGGCCGCGCCGAAGAGGCCGCGCGGCATGCGCAGCACGCCGTCGACAGCGCCCGGAAATCCGGCGCGCAGGTTTACGAGATCCACGCCTGGATCGCGTTGCTGGAACTGCCGGCGACGGTGGTGCCGGCCGCATTGGCGGCGCAGGGGCTGGCGCGCATGCAAGCCCTGATCGACCACATCGGCGCCGAGGGCTTCCGCGGCTGGCTGTCGCTGGCGCAGGCGCAGTGGTGCGCCGATGCCGCGCAGGCCGAGCGCTACCGGCTGCTGGCCCGACAGCAGTTCGAGG
>DATMTG010000365.1:0-9199 GCA_035565075.1 Stenotrophobium sp. | reverse complement strand
TGACTTTATAAAGTAAACATAATTGTCTGATTTAAATCATAAATTCTGCGTTGCACCAATGATGGACTGGACCGACCGGCACTGCCGGTTTTTCATGCGCCTGCTGTCCGGTCACGCGCTGCTGTACACCGAAATGGTGACCACCGGCGCGGTCATCAACGGCGACCGCCAACGCATCCTGCGCTTCGACAAGGCCGAGCATCCGGTCGCGCTGCAACTCGGCGGCTGCGATCCGGACGCGCTGGCGCGCAGTGCGGAAATCGGCGAGCGCTTCGGCTACGACGAGATCAATCTCAACTGCGGCTGCCCTTCGGATCGCGTGCAGGACGGCCGTTTCGGCGCCTGCCTGATGCGCAAGCCGGACCTGGTGGCCGAATGCGTCATGACCATGAGCAAGGCCTGCGATCTGCCGGTCACGGTCAAGACCCGCATCGGCCTCGACAACACCGAGGAATACAGTTTCCTGCGCCACTTCGTCGAAACCGTTGCGGCCTGTGGCTGCGAGACCTTCATCATCCACGCGCGCAAAGCCTGGCTCAACGGCCTGTCGCCCAAGGAAAACCGCGAAATACCACCCCTGCGCTACGAGGTGGTCTACCGCCTCAAGCAGGATTTTCCGGAACTGCGGATCGTCATCAACGGTGGCATCCATACGCTTGATGAATGCCGCGAGCACCTGCGCCACGTCGATGGCGTGATGCTGGGACGCGAGACCTACGAGAACCCCTGGATGCTCAGTGAAGTCGATGCCGGCCTGTTCGGCGCATCGGCAAGAACGCTGACACGCGCCGAACTCCTGCGCAGCTACCTGCCCTATGTCGAGCGCGAACTGGCCAACGGCACGCCGCTGGCTTTGATCACGCGCCACATCCTCAGCCTGTTCCGCGGCGAACCGGGCGGCCGCGCCTACCGCCGGATTCTCAGCGAACGCGCCTGCAAGCCCGGCGCCGGGATCGAAGTCATCGAAGCGGCGCTGGCCGCCGTCGAACAACTCCCGCAATTGGCCGCAGCGTGAAAACCATGAAAAAACTATTTCTGCTTTTACTACTGGGATTGAACATGACACTCGCCAACGCCGCTGAACCCGTCCGCGTCCTGATGGAAACCAGCATGGGCAACATCACGCTGGAACTGGACCACGACAAAGCGCCCAAGACCGTCGACAATTTCATCGAGTACGTCAAGGCCGGTTACTACGACGGCCTGACCTTCCATCGCGTCATCAAGGGCTTCATGATCCAGGGCGGCGGCTACGACAAGGATTATCGCCCGCGCAAGACCCGCGCGCCGATCGCCAACGAAGCCAAGAACGGTCTCAAGAACCTGCGCGGCACCATCGCCATGGCCCGCACCAGCGACCCGAACTCCGCCACGTCGCAGTTCTTCATCAACCACGCCGATAACGCCAACCTCGATTACCCGAGCTTCGATGGCTGGGGTTACGCCGTCTTCGGCAAGGTGGTGGACGGCATGGACGTGGTCGACAAGATCGCCGAAACCCCCACCGGCAACATCGCGCCCTTTGGCCGTGACGTACCGCTCACACCGGTCATCATCAACAAGGTGATCCTGTTGCCGGCAAAAGCGCACTGACGCCACTCGGCCGCTGCATGACCAAGCCCGTACTGCTGCTGGCCGATCTGCATCTGCCGGCGCAGGCTTCGCCGCTGCGCGAGACGTTCATCAGGTTTCTGGAAGGCCCGGCCCGGGAAGCCGGGGCCATCTACCTGCTCGGCGACCTGTTCGAATACTGGATCGGCGACGCCGAAGGCCTGCTGGACTATGCGCGGGAGATCAGCCGTCTTGCGGCGCTCACCGCCCGGGGCGTTGAGGTCTACTTCATGCACGGCAATCGCGATTTCATGGTCGGCGCGGCATTGACCGAAATCAGCGGCGTGCAGATCCTGCCGGATCCTTCGGTCGTGGAACTGTGCGGCGTGCCGACCCTGCTGTCGCATGGCGATCTCTACTGCATCGACGATCTCGCCTACCAGCGCTGGCGGCGCTTCTCGCGGCGGCCGCTGGCGCAATGGCTCTATCGTCAACTGCCACGCACGCTGCGCGAGCGCATCGCAGGCAAGCTGCGCGGGCAAAGCGCGCGCAAGTCCATGCGGCCGGAGTCCATCATGGACGTGAACACCGGCGCCATCGACCGGGCTTTTGCCGCGCATCAGGTACCACGCCTGATTCATGGCCACACGCACCGTCCCGCCGAGCACGATCATGGCCATGGTCGCCAGCGTATCGTGCTGGCGGACTGGCGCCCCGACCGCGCCCAATACCTGCGCGTGGACCAACAGGGCGTGCGCAGGATCGATCTGCCGATGACCTAGCGCGGAGCGGCGTCCTGCGTCAGTTCTGCGGCCGTGAATCCGGCCCGCATGCGCGCATCGAGGTTGAGCGGCGGCCGCAAACGCATGTCGTACTGCGCCAGCAAGCTGCGAAAGGTCTGGTCCGGCGCCAGTCCGCGCTGCGCGCACAAATCACGGAACCAGCGGGTGCCGATGGCGACATGCCGCACTTCCTCCTCGAGGATGACCTCGAGAATCCGCACCGTCTCGTCATCGCCGGCCTGTCGCAGGCGCTGGATCATGCCCGGCGTGACATCCAGTCCGCGCGCTTCGAGCACCCGCGGCACCAGCGCCATGCGCACCAGAACGTCGTGGCTGGTTTTCTCGGCGGCCTCCCACAGGCCGTTGTGCGCGGCGAAATCGCCGTAGTCGTAGTCCAGTTCCCGCAGGCGTTGCTGCAGCATGCAGAAATGGCGCGCCTCGTCCCTGGCCACCGACAGCCAGTCGCGGTAATAGTCCGCGGGCATGCCATCGAAACGCCAGCAGGCATCCAGCGCCAGATTGATCGCGTTGAACTCGATATGCGCCACCGCGTGAATCAGCGCGGCGCGCCCTTCCCGTGTCCCCAGCCCGCGGCGCGGGACCTGGCTCGGATGAATCAGCACGGGCCGCGAGGGCCTGCCGGGAACCTGGGCATCACTGCCGCTGCCGCCCCGCGCACCCGCCGCCGCAGCTTCGAGCGCGGCAACCCGTGCACACTTGGATGCGGGATCCGGTTCGGTCAGCGCCGCATGGACCGCAGCAGCGATGGAGAGCACCCGGGAATCCCGCTTTTATGCCGGGAACCGGCCCAGGGCCTGCGCCAGGTCACCCTGGAGATCGGCCAGGTCCTCGATGCCGACCGACAGCCGGATCAGTCCTTCGGCGATGCCCATCGTCCTGCGCCGCTTGATGCCCATTTCCCAGAAAATGGTATGCGCCACCGGGATCGCCAGGGTGCGCGTGTCCGACAGGTGGCTGGACACGATGACCAGCTGGAGCGCATCGAGAAAATCCAGACAGTCGATGCCGTCGCGCAATTCAAAACTCAGCAAGGTGCCAAAGCCGCCCTTGAACAGGTCCGCGGCGCGCCGGTGCTGGGCGTGACTCGGCAGCCCGGGGTAATGCACGCGCTCGACCTGCGGCTGCGCCTCCAGCCAGCGTGCCAGCGCCAGCGCGTTGCTGCCAGCGCGCTCCATGCGCAGCGCGAGGGTTTCAGCGCCCACAGCGATACGGTGGGCGTCCTCGGCGCGCAGCGTGGCGCCAAGATCGCGCAGGCCCTTCTTGCGGATTTGCAGCATGCCCCACCCCGCCGGCTCTTTCTTGCGGTAGGCCGGCAGGATATTGGGGTAGCCCGACCAGTCGAACAGGCCGGTATCGCTGACCGATCCGCCCATCGTGTTGCCATGCCCGCCGATGCCCTTGGTCAGCGCATGCACCACCAGGCTGGCCTGCACATCTCGTCCGCGCAGCAGCACCGGCGTCGTCAGGGTATTGTCGACCACGTAGAGCAGCTTCCGTGCCGCGCACAGCTCGCCGATTGCGGCGAGATCGGCGACCTGGGTGCGTGGATTGGCGATCGTCTCGACCAGCACCAGCCGGGTGTTCGGCTGCAAGGCCGCCTCCACCTGCCGCACGTCGGTGGCATCGACGAAGCTGACCTCCACCCCCATGCCCAGCAGCGTCTGCAGGAGACTGTTGGTGTTGCCGAACAGGAACTGGCTGCTGACGATGTGATCGCCGCTGCGCAGCAGCGATACCAGTACGGCGGCGATCGCCGCCATGCCGGTGGAAAAGCAGGTGGTCGCATGCGCGTCCTCCAGCAGGGAAATCTTCGTCTCCAGCGCCGTGCCGGTCGGATTGCCCTGACGTGCATACACATAGCCGGATTGCTCGCCCTGGAAGACCGCCGCCAGGCTGCGGGCCGAATCCTGCGTATAAGCCGCCGAGGTGTGCATCGGCTTGTGCACGGCGCCGTGTTCGACGCCGGCCGCGTGGTCGGAATGCAGGATGCGGGTGGTGATGCCGTACTTCATGGGACGCCTCGGAATCTGCGTGCAGCGTGACGAATGTCTGGGTCCTCACCCGACCGGAAAGGCCCGGAAACTATTTTTTCGGGATGGCAGTCGGAGTGGCGTGCCGCGACTGCAATTCCTGGCCCATGCGGCGCGACAGATCCTGCACCTTGGGCAGCAGCGCCTGCAGGCTCGACTGCATCAGCAGCAAGGTCTGCTTGTTCAACTCCGGTGCCTTGCGCAGATAGGCCTGCCCGGTGTCGGACTGGTAGAAGCGGATCAGGTCGGCGACTTCCTTGTCAGTAAACGTGTCCGAATAGATTTTCACCAGTTCGGGCTTGAGTTTGCGCCAATCCAGCGACGGCAACACGGTCGCAGACAACTGCTTCATGTATTTGTCGACGATCGGCTGGTCCGCAGGCGCCGCATCCATCTGCTGCGCCTGCTGGGTCAGCAGGGCCCGTATCTGCGCCTGCAGCTGCTTCGAGACATTCTCCGCGTGGCTGACCTCCAGCAGTTTCTCGACCGTCCGGGGATCCGCATGAGCGGTATCGGCGGCCCATGCGGGCGCAGTCAGCAGCAGCGGCAGTATCAGCACCAGGGCTTTTTTCATGTGGACGGGCTCCGGTATCTAGCTGTTCTTGAGTTCCAGAACCGTTTGCGAAGCGCGATTGCGCAACTGCTTGGCGGCGTCCGAGCGGAACAGTTCCAGCTGGCTCAGATATTCGGTGGTGATGTCCTGCGTGATGTATTCGCCGGTAAACACCGAGGCATCGAAACGCGTCAGCTTGGGATTGCCGTATTGCACCGCCTCGATCAGGTCTTCCAGATCCTGGAAGATCAGGCGGTCGGCACCGAGGATGCGTTCCAGTTCCTCGACGCTGCGGCCATGCGCCACCAGTTCCGTGGCCGTCGGCATGTCGATGCCATAGACATTGGGATAACGCACCGGCGGCGCGGCGGAGGCGAAATAGACTTTCCTGGCGCCGGCCTCGCGCGCCATCTGGATGATCTCCTGCGAGGTCGTACCCCGCACGATGGAATCATCCACCAGCAGGACGTTCTTGCCGCGGAATTCCAGGTCGACCGGATTGAGCTTCTGGCGCACCGATTTCTTGCGTTGCGCCTGCCCCGGCATGATGAAAGTGCGGCCGATGTAGCGGTTCTTGATGAAGCCTTCGCGGTACGACACGCCGAGACGCGTCGCCAGTTCGGCGCCGGCGACGCGGCTGGTGTCGGGAATCGGGATCACCACGTCGATGTCGTGATCCGGCCACTCGCGCAGAATCTTTTCCGCCAGCTTCACGCCCATGCGCAGGCGCGCCTTGTAGACATAGACATCGTCCATCACCGAGTCCGGGCGCGCCAGGTAGACGTGCTCGAAGATGCACGGCGAATAGACCGGATTGGCCGCGCACTGGCGGCGGTGCAGGACGCCTTCGCGCGTGATGTAGACCGCTTCGCCCGGCGCGATGTCGCCGAGCATTTCATAGCCCAGGGCATTGAGCGCGACCGACTCGGACGCGATCATGTAGTCCTTGCCGCGCGAAGATTCGCGCACGCCGTAGACCGCCGGGCGGATTCCGTAGGGATCGCGGAACCCCAGGACGCCGTAACCGGAGATGACCGCGACGCAGGCGTAGGCGCCGCGGCAGCGCTGGTGCACCGCCGAGACCGCGGCGAACACATCGTCCGGCGACAGCCGCAGGGTCCCGCGCTGCATCAGCTCGTGCGCGAAGATGTTGAGCAGCACTTCGGAATCGGAATCGGTGTTCAGATGGCGCCGGTCTTCGAGGAACAGCTCCTGCTTGAGCTCCTCGGCATTGGTCAGGTTGCCGTTGTGCGAGAGCGCGATGCCGAACGGCGTGTTGGTGTAGAACGGTTGCGCCTCAGCCGAGGTGGTGCAGCCGGCAGTGGGA
Source organism: Stenotrophobium sp. (assembly GCA_035565075.1). Taxonomy (GTDB): domain Bacteria; phylum Pseudomonadota; class Gammaproteobacteria; order Nevskiales; family Nevskiaceae; genus Stenotrophobium. The sequence continues at coordinate 2,935 of DATMTG010000365.1, read as the reverse complement.
TAGCGCACATGGCCGATGCCCATCCTGCCGCGCAGCTGCAGCATGTGCTCGTCCTTGTTGAAGACATCGCGCACCAGGCCGTTTTCCTTGCGCAGGTAGAAGCGGCTGTCGTCGTTGGTGATGATGCCGGCCGCGTCCTGGCCGCGATGCTGCAGCATCGTCAGGGCATCGAACAGTTCCTGGTTGACCGGGACACCCTGCGAAACGATACCTGCGATGCCGCACATGAAAAACCTCTCAGGGTGTATGACGCGAAGCGGCCGCCGCCGGCGGTGCTGCCGGTGCCGCATCAGGACGGATCTTGTCGAGCCAGGACTCCGGCACCATCGGCTTGACCATGTCGGACAGCACCGCGAAACGCGGCACCAGCATCGACTGCGTCCACCAGTGGTCCTGCTTCGCGCCCATGGTGCCGGCACAGAGTACGAACACGGTGACCACCAGCACGCCGCGCAGGAAGCCGAAGCCTGCGCCGAGGCTGCGATCGACGCCACTGAAGATGCTGCTGCGAACCAGCTCGGTGATCAGGTGCGACAGGATCGAACCCACCACCAGTCCCGAGATGAACAGCACCAGGTAGGCGCAGGCCAGGCGGATGGCCGGTTCATTGATATAGGGAATCATCATGTTCGCCAGCATGTGTCCGAAGACGCTGGCGAGACCGAAGGCCAGGACCCAGACCAGCAGGTTCAGCACTTCGCGCACGAAACCCTGGATCACGCCGATGAGGATCGAAATCACGAAAAACGCGACGATGCACCAATCTATCCAGATCATGTGAGCACTACCGCTGGCGGAAACGCGCGGATTTTATCACGCAAAGGCATCGAATCACGGGCCGGCGGCAGCACGGTGAATTTTTTATCGAGCGGCTTTCAGGGGTTGAGGAGGATGCTGTGGGCGATGCCAAGCCTGGGCAGGCCCTGTTGCGCGGCCTGCGCCTGCGCCTGGCTGGCGTAGGGTCCGGCCTTCACCCGGTAAGCGACTCCGGCGTGGGTTTCCGCCGGCGAGATGACCGCCGCATAGCCGCCACTCTTGAGCCGTCCGGCCAGACGCCTTGCGTTGTCGATGTCCGAAAACACGCCGGCCTGAATGAACCAGTGGCCTTGCTGCGTCTGGCTGCTGGCCGGTGCGGTCGGTGCGGCTTTCGGCGGACCGGGTTTCACGGCGGCGGGCTGCGCCGCTTGGGGCGCGGCAGGCGGCTCGGGCCTGGCGGTACCGGACACGGCCGGGGGTTCGGGCTTGGTCGCTGCGGCCCGTGGCGGATTTTGTGGCGCTGGTGCTTGCGCCTGCTGCGCGGGAACCCCCTGAGAATCAGCGACCGGTTGGTGAACTGCCGGCGTATCGAATTGCGGCGCATCGTCGTCTTCGGCCGCCGTGCCATCGGCGTCGGCCGGCGCTGGCGCCGCGGCAATCACCGGCGGCATCGGCGATGACGGTTGCGTTGCGGCCGGCGCAGCGGCGCCGGGCGGCCGGCTCAGGTCGAGCGTGACATGCTTGAGGCCGTCGGCATCGGGACCCGGCCCACCCGGCGACGGCAGCACGAAACTGATCAGCAGCGCCAGCAGCAGCAGGGCGCAGACCCCGACCAGGCGGCGCTTGAGCGGGTCATCCATCGAGCTTGCCCGCCATCGCGGCCACGGTCAGGAACGAGCCGGCCACGACGATGACATCGTCATCCTGCGCGTTGGCCCGGGCCCGGGCATAAGCCGTGTCAACGTCGGCGCAGGCCACAGCGTTCAAGCCGACCGCGTGCAGCCGCGCAGCGAGCGCCGCGCCCGACTGCCCGCGCGGCCCGTCCAGTCCGGCCGTGTAGAAGACGTGCACGCAATCTGCGAGCGAGTTTGCATAGGTTTCCGCCGGTTTGTCCGCAAGCATGCCCAGCACCATCAGGATGCGGCCCCTCAACGATTCAGCGCGCAGATTATCGGCTAAAACCATCCCTGCTTCAGCATTGTGGCCGACATCGAGGATGACATCGCCGACGCGCTGGTAGCGTCCGGGCAGACGCAGCGCCGGCAGTGCCGCCCGAATCGCCGCGTCCGCGACCGGCCGCGTGTGCTGCAATGCCTGCAGCGCCATCAACACGCCGGCGGCATTGCGCAGTTGTGCGCAGCCGCTGAGTCCGGGCATCGGCAGCTGCGTCAACTGTGTCCCGTGGCCGTGCCAGTTCCAGCCGTGATCGGCGAGGCCGTAATCGTAATCGCGGCCGATCAGCGCCATGCGCAACCCCAGGCTGCCGGCGTGACGCAGCAGCGACGCCGGCGGCTGCGGATCGGCACACACCGCCGGTCGCCTCGCGCGCATGATACCGGCCTTCTCGTAACCGATGGACTCGCGGTCGGGTCCGAGCCAGTCGGTGTGATCGAGACCGATATTGGTGATGAGCGCGGCGTCGGCGTCGACCAGGTTGACGGCATCGAGACGTCCGCCCAGACCGACCTCCAGCACCTGGATGTCGAGCGCGGCTTCGCGGAACAACCATAGAGCGGCCAGCGTGCCGTATTCGAAATACGTCAGCGCGACCTCGCCGCGCACGGCCTCGATCGCGCAAAACGCGCGGCACAGCCCGGCATCGTCGACGCTGTCGCCATCGATCGCGACACGCTCGTTGTAGCGGTAGAGATGCGGCGAGGTGTAGAGCCCGACACGGTAACCGGCGGCCCGGTAGATCGCCGCGGCCAGCGTCGCGCTGGAGCCTTTGCCGTTGGTGCCGGCGACGGTCAGCGTGGTGATGCCGGCGGCGGGCAATTGCAGGCGCGCGGCCACGGATCTTACGCGCTCCAGTCCCAGGTCGATGGCGCGCGGGTGCACGCTCTCCTGCCAGCGCAGCCAGTCGGCGAGATTCGAGTGTGCGGTTGGGCGAATCAAGTCCGGAAGCATCCGTTCGGCTCACCCGCTGTGGCGTTCAGGCTGGAAATTGTTGTTATTATTT
>DATMTG010000364.1:0-2148 GCA_035565075.1 Stenotrophobium sp. | reverse complement strand
GCCTTCTTGGCCGCAGGCTTCTTGCTAGCTGACTTCTTCGCGGCTTTCGCCATGGTACGGTCTCCCTTCGCAGAAATACCCATATGGGCACCGTATCCTAGCCTGAAATGATGCCGTGTGAGCAAATATCGACAAAGAAATTTTACCTAGGGGAAACGCGGGCAGCGTCGCCGGAAAACGACCGCAGGCAACAGGCCGCGGCGACTCTGCCGCCACGGCGATAGAATCACGGCCCCGAGCCTGCACGATGAATCCCTTGAACGACCCATTTTCCCCTACGCAGCCAACCACGGCGCAGGGCGTCCTCAGCAAGGTGTTCGGCTATCCGGCGTTCCGCGGCCTGCAGCAGGACATCATCGAACAGGTCGTTGGCGGCGGTGATGCGCTGGTGCTGATGCCCACCGGCAGCGGCAAATCCCTGTGCTACCAGATCCCGGCGCTGCTGCGCCCGGGCCTGGCAGTGGTGGTGTCGCCGCTGATCGCGCTGATGCAGGACCAGGTCTCGGCACTGGATGAACTGGGCGTGCGCGCCGCGTTCCTCAACTCCAGCCACAGCCGCGAGGCCCAGTTCCGTGTGGTGCAGGCCATGCGCAGCGGTGAACTCGACCTGATCTACGTTGCGCCCGAACGCCTGATGCTGGACGAGACCCTCGCCCTGCTCGACAGCCTGTCGCTGGCGCTGTTCGCCATCGACGAGGCGCACTGCGTCTCGCAGTGGGGCCACGATTTCCGCCCGGAATACCGCCAGCTGGGCCTGCTCGCTGCGCGCTATCCGCAGGTGCCGCGCATCGCCCTCACCGCCACCGCCGATCCGCAGACGCGCGAGGACATCGTCCGCGAACTGCGCCTGGAGCGGGCGCGGCAGTTCGTCTCCAGCTTCGACCGTCCCAACATCCGCTACAGCATGGCCGACAAGCTGCGCCCGCGCGAACAACTGCTGGCGTTCGCGCAGGCGCATCGCGGCGAATCCGGGATCGTCTACTGCCTTTCGCGCAAGCGCACCGAGGAAGTCGCCGCGGCCCTGCAGGACGAAGGCATCAGCGCCCTCGCCTATCACGCCGGCATGGACGCCGCGCAGCGCGCCCTGCACCAGCAGCGCTTCCAGCGCGAGGACGGCATGGTGATGGTCGCGACCATCGCCTTCGGCATGGGCATCGACAAACCCGACGTGCGCTTCGTCGCGCACTACGACCTGCCGAAAAGCATCGAGGGCTACTACCAGGAAACCGGCCGTGCCGGACGCGATGGCCAGCCGGCGGAAGCCTGGATGATGTGGAGCGCCGCCGACGTGGTGCAGCAGCGCCGCTTCATCGAGCAATCCGACGCCGGCGATGTTTACAAGCGCGTCAGTGCCGGCAAGCTCGATGCACTGGTGGCGCTGGGCGAAACCGCCGGCTGCCGCCGCCAGCGCCTGCTGGCCTACTTCGGCGAGAGCGCTGCGCCCTGCGGCAACTGCGACAACTGCATCAGCCCGCCGAGCATGCGCGATGCCACCGACGCCGCGCAAAAAGCCCTGTCCTGCGCCTGGCGTACCGGTCAGCGCTTCGGTGCGGCCTACCTGATCGACGTGCTGCGCGGCGAAGATACCGAGCGTATCCGCCGCTTCGGTCACGAGCAGCTCAGCACCTTCGGCATCGGCCGCGACCTGTCCGAAAACGACTGGCGCGCGGTGTTCCGGCAACTGCTGATCGCCGGCCTGCTGTCACCCGATCACGAGCGCTACGGAGCGCTGCAATTGACCACAGCCGCGCGGCCCGTGCTCAAGGGCGAAACCCGCGTCATGCTGCGCGAAGCCAGCCCGGCGGCAAGGAGCCGGCGCGAACGCCGGCCGCGTCGCGGCACTGCCGCGGACATCACGCTCAGCCCCGCCGAGCAGGCCCTGCTGGACCAGCTGCGCGCCTGGCGCCGCGACACCGCGCTGGAACACGGCGTGCCCGCCTACGTCATCCTGCACGATGCCAGCCTCTACGCGGTGGTGCAGAAAAAGCCGCAGCGCGCGACAGCTCTGCGCGAGGTCTTCGGCCTGGGCGAAACCAAGCGCGAACGCTACGGCCAGGCGCTGCTCGACCTGATCGGGCTGTGGTCGCTGGAATACGGCGAGGCCTAGACGGGCGCAGGGGCACGACTGCGCCCGATCACCGCTTCACC
>DATMTG010000363.1:0-8481 GCA_035565075.1 Stenotrophobium sp. | reverse complement strand
CATGCGGCGAAAAATAAACACCGCCTGTTCATCTGCCCCGATGCGCCGCTCGTCGCCGGAGCACCGCCGCGGACTTGTCCGACAGCAGCAGGCCTTGGCAATTTGCTAGACTCGAATCGAAATCGCCAAAAAACATTCCTGCATGCTTCCCAATTCGTGCCGCATGGCCGTGAGAGTCTTTGTACTGGCAGCCGCCGCGTTCTGCGCAGCCGCGCAAGCCAAGCCGCCCGAGCTCATGCCTGCACCGCCTCCCAAGCCTGCCGCGGCGGACCCCGATGCGCTCAAACTCGACGCCACGATCCAGGACGTCAAGAGCGAGGTGCTGGGCTTCGATGCCGAGGCGCAGGCGGTCGAGCGCGACGCGCTGTATCCCCGCTACAGCCGGGTGACGGTGTTCGTCGGCATGCGCATTCCGAGCCTGCTGCTGCAGAAAGTCAGCGTCTCGTTCGATGGCGGCACCGCTCAGGACGTCAGCTTCGCCGAGAACGAAGGCAAGGCATTGCTGCTGAGCCAGGGCAACCTGGTGCGCGTCCTGCGCACCAATCTGAAACCCGGCTCGCATCGCCTGCACGCCGAGTTCACCGCGCAATACGCCGACGCCCGCAGCAGCGACAAACCCCTGACCGGGAGCTACGACGCCATCTTCGAGAAGGACAACAGCCCCGCCGAGCTTGAGCTCGACATCGGCCGCTACACCCGCGTCTCCAAGCCGGAGTTCACCCTCCACCAGGGACGGCACCCGAAATGAAATCCCTGCCCCTGCTCCTCGTCGCCCTGATCCTGCCCGTCACGGCGATGGCCGCTGACCGCTACGCCACGGGCTCTTACGACGCACCCTACCTCGGCGAATCGCAGTACCTCGCCGATGACGGCCGCGATTTTTCGGCGCTGGTCGAATTGCTCGGCCTCGGCATGGGCACCGACATCAGCGCCATGCCCGAAGCCTACCGCTGGCAACTGGCCGAAACCTACCTGTCGTTCGGCATGGCAGAAAAAGCCGAGCCGATCTACAAGAGCCTGGCGGCGAGTACCGACGATTACCTGCGCCTGTCCAGGGAATACCTGCGGCTCGCCGAGTTTTACTACGACCGCGGCCGTCTCGACCAGGCCGCGGCGACGCTCCGGGATGTCAAAAAATCCCTGCCGGCCCGCCTGCAGCTGAAATGGCAGGACCTCGAATCCCGGGTGCAGCTCGCGCGCGGCGACTATGCCGGCGCGGCGGCCACGCTCAACCATCCCGAAACCGAACGCGACCAGACGCCCTATGCCCGCTACAACCTCGGCGTCGCCCTGATCAACAGCGGCCATGTGCCGCAGGGCCGCGACGTCATCGACCGTATCGGCCGCATGCGCGTCGCCACGCTGGACGACCTGGCGATCCGCGACAAGGCCAACCTGACGCTGGGCTGGAATTTCCTGCACGACCAGCTGGGCGGCAGCGCCAAGGCGGTGCTGTCGCGCGTGCGCAGCAAGGGGCCGTTCTCCAACCGTGCGCTGCTCGGCGTCGGCTGGGCCGAACTGATGCAGCGCGGCGAGCGCCAGCGGCATGTCGATGTCGACGACGAATTCAACCAGGGGCCTTTCAGCCAGCTCTCGACCCTGGGCGTATTGCTGCGGCCCGGTTTCCTGGACCGCAACGACCTGTCGCGCGCGGGCCAGCCGACCTTCAAGCTCAGCGGCATCTCCAGCGACAAGCAGAAATCCATGAAGCGCGCGCTGGCCGCCTGGGTCGAGCTGATTCACCGCGACCCGATGGACCCGGCCGTACAAGAAGGCTGGCTGGCGATTCCCTACGCGCTCGACAACCTCGGCGCGCACACCGAAGCCCTGCAGTATTACGAGCAGGCGATCAAAAATCTCGAGACCAACCGCCAGCGCGCCGAGGCCGCGATGGTGTCGATTCGCCAGAACCGCATGGTCGAGACCATCGTACGCCGCGACAGCGACGCCGAATCGGGATGGGAGTGGAATCTGCACGACCTGCCGGATGCTCCGGAAACCTACTACCTGCAGAACCTGATCGCCGAACATCCTTTCCAGGAAGCGCTCAAGAACTACCGCGACCTGCGCCTGATGACCCGCAACATCGAAAGCTGGAAACAGCGGCTCGATGCCCTGCAGAAAACCTTCATCAACCAGGATCGGCCGGAGGTCGACCCGCAGACCCTGTTCCAGCGCGCCACCGCCGGCTGGACGCCGCCCTGGCCGGTGCCGGCCGTCAGGCTGCGCGCCGAAACCGCCCTGGTGCCTCCCGGAAGCTACAGCGCCAGCCTCGTGCAAGGCCCGCCCGCCGCCATCGACCTGAAACTCGCGCCGGCGCCGCGCAATTTCAACGGCGAGATGGAACGCATCCAGGCGCTGCAGGCACGCGCCGATGCCCTGCTGCCGATCCTGAGCGATCTCACCAGCCAGCAATCGAAAATCCTGCAGGACATGTCCATCAAGGAACTCGAGGGCCAGAAGAAAACCATCGAGAAATACCTGGTGGAGGCCCGCTTCGCACTGGCACGCCTGTACGACCGGCAGATGAAGGGACAGCTCAATGACAAGTAACCGTCTGCCGCTCGCATCGACCCTGCTGCTGCTCGGCGTGGTGGCCTGCGTGCCGGCTGCGGTGCGCAATGCCGCGCCGCCGATCAGCTCCATCGACAAGAACGCACCGGACCCGAACGTTCTGCCGATCATCCCTTCGGAACCCATTGCCGTCGATTCGCAAAAAGCGCTGGAGAACTACCAGGCCCTGCTCAAACTCGATCCGGATGCGGATACCAAGGCCGAGGCGCAGCGGCGCATGGCCGACTTGCAGGTGCAGATGGCCGACGATGCCGGCAACGGTCCCGCCACCGAGAAATCGTTGAAGTCGGCGATCAAGCTGTACAACGACATGCTGTACGCCAACCCTACCGACAAGCACAACGACCGGGTGTTCTACCAGCTGGCGCGTGCCTACCAGAACGACGGCCAGACCGACGCCGCCATCGACAGCCTGGCGCACCTGACCCACGATTATCCCGACTCCGATCTGGCCGGCGACGCGCATTTCCGTCGCGCCGAACTGCTGTTCCTCAAGCATCGCTACGCCGAGGCCGAGGCCGAATACAAGGTCGTGATGGATCTCGGCGACAAGACGCCGTTCTTCAACAATGCGCAGTACAAGTTCGGCTGGTCGCGCTTCAAGCAGTCCAATTACGAAGGCGCGCTGGATGTGTTCATCGCCATCCTCGACCGCGAACTGCCGCCGGGCAAACTGTACCGCTCCGAGGATGCGCTCAAGAGCGTTGCCCGGAACAAGGCCGACCTTGCGCAGGATTCCCTGCGCGTCGTCGATCTTTCGCTGATCGCGCTGGGCGGCGGCAAGGCTGCGGACGATTACCTGGCCAGGAAAGGCGACCCGCGCTTCTATCCGCTGATCTATTCCTCCCTGGGCGACATGCTGCTGGACAAGCGGCGCTACACCGATGCCGCGCAGACCTTCGCCGACTTCATCGGTCGCCATCCGCAGGACAGCCTGGCGCCGGACTTCCAGTCGCGCGTGATTGCCGCCGACCTTGCCGGCGGCTTCAACGACCTGGTGGTCAAGGAAAAAGAGCGCTACGCCACGACCTACGACCCGGCGGCGCCGTACTGGGCGGGCAAGCCGGCAACCGCAGAGGTGCTGGGTCAGTTGCGCATCCACATGGGCGATCTCGCCAAGTACTACCAGGCGCGAGGCCAGCAGGACAAGGTCAAGAACCAGGCCGATTTCCTGACCGCCGCGCACTGGAACCAGCGCCTGATGGAGGTCTTCCCCAAGGACCCCGAGATCGCCGAAATCAATTTCGCGATAGGCGACTGCCTGCTCGAAGGCGGCAAGACCGTCGAGGCCGCGGCGGCTTACGCGCACACCGCCTACAGCTACCCCGGATACCCCCGCGCCTCCGACGCCGGTTACGCCTCGGTACTGGCGTACGAGAAATACGCCCAGGCAGTGCCGCCCGAACAGAAATCCGCGGCACTGCGCCAGTCGATCGACGCCAGCAAGAAGTTCGCAGGCGCCTTCCCCAACAACCGCGAAGTGGTGCGCGTGCTGACCCGCAGCGCCGAGGAATTGTACGAACTCAAGGCGTACGACGAGGCGATCGGCGTCGCTGCCCGCGTCCTGAACTGGCCGCGCGAAGTCGATTACATGCTGCGCCGCTCGGCGTGGACCGTGACCGCCGACTCGCAGTTCGCCTTGCAGCATTACCCGCAGGCCGAGGCGGCCTACAGTGAGGAACTGAAGCTGACGCCGGCCACGTTGCCGAACCGTCCGCTGATCGTCGAGCAGCTGGCCGCATCCATCTACAAGCAGGGCGAGGCCGCACGCGACAAGGGCGACCTGCGCACCGCAGCCAACCAGTTCCTGCGCGTTGCCAGCGTGACGCCGGACGCCAAGATCAGGCCCACGGCGGAATACGACGCCTCGGCGGCATTGATCAAGCTCTCCGACTGGCCGGCCGCGATCACGGTGCTGGAGTCGTTCCGCAGCCGCTACCCGGACAATGCGCTGGCCGCCGATGTCGACAAGAAGCTGGCCGTCGCCTACCAGAAAGACGGCAAGCCGCTGCAGGCCGCGCAGACATTCGAGCGGATCAGCCAGCGCAGCAGCGAAAGCCCGACCACGCGCACCGAAGCGGCCTGGCTCTCCGCCAGCCTCTACGACCAGGCCAAGGATGTTGCCGGCGCCGAGAAAGCCTACGAGCAGTACGTCAAGGCCTATCCCCGTCCGCTGGATCGCGCGATGCTCGCACGCAGCCGCCTGGTCGAGATCAGCAAGGATCGCGGCGATACCCAGAAACAGGTTTACTGGCTGCATGAGATCGTCGCAGCGGATGACGGCGCCGGGGCCGACCGCACCGATGCCAGCCACAGCCTTGCCGCCCACTCCAGCCTGACCCTGGCCACGCTCGCGGCGGCCGACGTCAAGCAGCTGCATCTGACGCTGCCGCTGGACAAGAGCGTTGCCAGGAAGAAGGCCGCGATGGAGCAGGCCATCCAGCAGCTGAACAAGACGATGGGTTACGGCTACAGCGATATCGACACCGCCGCGACCTACCAGCTGGGCGATCTCTATCGCGACTTCGGCCAGTCGATCCTCGACTCGGAGCGGCCGAAGAAGCTCTCCGGACTTGAACTGGAGCAGTACAACCTGCTGATCGAAGAGCAGGCCGAACCGTTCATCGATCAAGCGATCAAGGCGCACGAGGTCAACCTGCAACGCATCCAGCACAACGTCTACGACGACTGGGTGGCCAGGAGCTACACCGCGCTGGTAGCGCTGGCGCCCGGGCAATACGCCAAACGCGAAAAGAGCGAGAACATTTATGCCACGCTCAAATAACCTGTGCTCCATGCCTGCCCTGCGCCTGATCCTGCTGCTGGGTTCACTGGGACTGTTCAGTGCCTGCAGCAGTATCATCAAGCCCGGATCAAGCGGGCCGGCCGCGCAGCCCGCGGCAGCTGTAAAGCCACAGCCCGCCAAGCCGGCGCCCGACAAGCTCGACGCCGATGGCCGTTTCAACACCGCACTGGACCTGATGAAGCAGCAGCAGATTCCCGAGGCTGAAAAAGCCTTTGGCGACCTGGCCCGGGATTTCCCGCAGTATTCGGGCCCATTGACGAACCTGGGCATCCTCTATGCCCGCGCCAACCAGCCGCAGCAGGCGATCGGCGCCTTCTCGCGCGCCGTGGTGGTCAACCCGCAGAATGCGGTGGCCTACAACTGGCTGGGCGTGCTGTATCGCCAGTCCGGAAACTATCCGCGCGCAGAGCAGGCTTACAAGCAGGCGCTGGCCATCGATGCGAACGACGCCGAAGTCCATCTCAATCTGGGCATTCTTTACGACAGCTATCTCAAACGCCCTGCCGATGCGCTGGCACAATACAGGGACTATCAGCGCCTCGACGGCATGAAGGACCTGCGGGTTTCGGCGTGGATCGCCGAACTGGAGAAATCACAGGCGGCTGCCATGCCGGCGGCAGCCACGAAAGCGCCTGCTGCGGCCGCACCGGCGCCCGTCAAGCCCACGACACCGAAGAAGCAGCCGTGAAGACTATATTTTCAGCCGCAATTTTGGCATTGTCCGCGTCGGCATTTGCGCAGGGCGCCGGACCGGCGCAACCACCTGTTCCGGCGACCGATACCACACTGGACGAAATGCCGGCACTGGACACGCAGGCATCATCCGGCGACGCTGCTAAAAATCCGGCGGATGACAAGCGTGCAGGTGAAGCGGGAACCACCATCGTCGGCGACAATAGCGAATCGCCGATCGGTCTTTACATCACACCATGGCGCAGTTCACATGCGGAAAAGGGCATCGACCGTCCGGCGCGACTGCTGCAGGAGCAGATGCTGCCGATCGACGAAGCGGTCTTCAAGCGGCAGGTGCAGTATTACGAAGCGCTGACGGCGGCCGCAGAAAAAAAGGCGGCACATTGACGTCAGCGTGGCAGTACAGGATTTGAATCTGTCTGGAGCATGGATCTGAAACCGCAACACCCGGCATTCGTCTCATCACCTTAAACAATTTTCACCCATCCGCTAAAAACGGCAGGCCAAGCAAGAGGATTGCAGCATGGAATTTCTTACCCACATCCTGGGATTTTTTCAGAAAGGCGGCGCGTTCATGTACCCGATCGCGCTGGTATTGGTCGTCGGCCTGGGCATTGCCATCGAGCGCTGGCTGTTCCTGCGCAAGGCCGAGCGTGAAAACCGCGATCTCTGGAACGAACTGCAGCCCCTGCTGAACAAGGGCGACTACGATGCGGCCGAGCGGCTGGCCACCTCCTCGGACAGCGCCGTCGGCCGCGTCATGGCCAGCACCCTGATGCACGCACGCACGCACGGCGCCACGCGCGGCGACCTCGAAGTCGCCATCGAGGAAAGCCTGATGGAAGTGACGCCGCTGATCGAAAAGCGTACCCACTACATCGGCACCTTTTCCAACGTCGCCACCCTGCTCGGCCTGCTCGGCACGGTGATCGGCCTGATCGGCGCCTTTGCCGCGCTGTCCCACGCCGATGCAGTCGAAAAAGCCGACCTGCTCTCGGTCGGCATCTCCGAGGCCATGAACTGCACCGCATTCGGCCTGCTGGTGGCCATCCCGTTCGCGCTGATCCACTCCTATCTCCAGACCCGCACCAACGAGCTCGTCGACGGGCTGGAAATGTGCTGCATGAAACTGGTCAGCGCGCGCAGCGGCAGCAAGCGCTGAAGTCGTCCCCATTCCGCCGCCCAGGTTCGTCATCGGATGAAATCATCCCATCGTATCCGCCGCTTGCAGCGTCATAACCGCACGCGGTCGCTCGCCGTGCGCCTGAACCTCGTCTCGATGATCGACGTGTTCGCAGTGCTGGTGTTCTTCCTGCTGCTGTCGGCCTCGCTGGCGGCGGATCAGCTCAATGCCCTCGGCCTGGATCTGCCTTCGCCGGATTCGGTGCCGCAGGAGCAACACCTGCACAAGCAGCTGACGGTCGTGATCCATCGCGACCGGCTGGAACTGAGCGATCGCCAGGGCCGCACCACCCGCATCCCGAACACCGCCGAAGGCCACGACGTCAAAACCCTGGCTGAGGACCTGCTGGCGATCAAGCAGGTCGCACCGGCCGAGGAGCAGATCACACTGCTGCTGGACCCGGACGTGGCCTACAACACGCTGGTGCAGGTGATGGACGCCGCACGCAGCCTGCCGCAAGGCGCCGATCTGGGCAGCAACCATTCCCGCGACATGTTCCCGCAGATCTCCATCGGTGATGCGCCGCAGGCGCAGGCCGCCGCCGGAGCCACGCCATGAGATCGCCACGCAAGATCCGCCGCATCGAGCGGCAATACACGCAGGGCAGCCGCGACGTGCCGATCAACATCGTCTCGATGATCGACGTGTTCGCGATCCTGGTGTTCTACCTCATGGTCAGCATCGCCGCCGTCGAGATGCGCCCCACCGACAAGGCCCTGCAGCTACCGCAATCGACCTCGCAGACCAAGCCGCACACCGCAACCCAGCTGATGATCACGCGCAAGGATATCCTGGTCGACAACCACCAGATCATGAGCGTGGCCGATGCCGACAGCCTCAATGCCGACAGCCTGCCGGGTCTGAAGGACTACTTCGAGAAAAATGTCCGTCTCGAGCAGCAACCGGACGACACCGGCATCACCCGCGGCGAGATCAACATCCTCGCCGACAAGAGCATCCCCTACTCGCTGCTGAAAAAAGTCATGAAATCCTGTTCGGATGAGCGCTTCGCGCGGATTTCGCTGAACGTGATCCAGCACAAGCCGGGAGCCGTGATCCCATGACTTCCTTCGCCATCAGCCACTGGGACTACGCCAGCAACGCCGAGCGGCGCTACAAGCGCATCAGCACGATCCTGATCGCGCTGTACATCATTCTTGGCATCATCATCCCCTTTATCCATCTGGTTGGCCTGCAGGAAGGCGGCGGCGACGCCGGCAAGATG
>DATMTG010000362.1:0-2577 GCA_035565075.1 Stenotrophobium sp. | reverse complement strand
CAGCGGGTGGCGCAATTATGCGGGATTTTCGCGGAAATAGGCTCGCGCATCCGCTGCGTCGCGGTGCATCTGCGCAGACAGCGCGTCCAGCGAGTCGAATTTCAGCTCCGCGCGCAGCCAGCGGCAGAACTCGACCTCGATGACTTCGCCGTAAATTTCTCCGGGTTCGCCGAACAGATGCGTCTCCAGCAGACAGCGCGTCAGTCCCAGCGTCGGCCGCACGCCATAGCTGGCAACACCCTGCCAGCGGCGGCCGGCGACCTGCGCGCGCACGACATAGATGCCCTGCCGCAGCGCCAGCGTGCGATGGAAATACATGTTGGTCGTCGGCATACCCAGCGTGCGGCCCAGACGCAGTCCCTGACGCACACGGCCGAGCAAGGCGTAGGGACGGTCGAGCAACTGCCCGACCTGCTCAAGATCGGGCACCGACAGGGCGGCCCGCAGACGCGTCGAACTGCACCGCGCATCGCCCAGCGCGACTGTCGACAGTCCCAGGGCCTTGAAGCCGAGCGCATCGCCCTGCGCCTGCAGCAGCGCAAAATTTCCCGCGCGCTGTGCGCCGAAACAGAAATCATCGCCGACCACCACCGCCCGCGCATCGAGCTTGCGCACCAGCAATTGCTCGACGAAATCCTGCGCGCTCATCGCGGCGAATCGCCGGTCGAAGCGCTGGATCAATACGCGCTCGACACCGTACCGTTGCAGCAGCGCCATGCGGCTGCGAAAACCAAGGACACGCCCGGGCGCATCAGCGGGCGTGAAATATTCGCGCGGCGCCGGCTCGAAGGTGAGCACGGTCAGCGGCAGTCCCAGCGCCCGCGCTTGTCCGCGTGCCTGCGCGATCAGGGCCTGGTGCCCCAGGTGCAGGCCGTCGAAGTTGCCGATCGTCAGCACGCAGCCGCGGTGGCGTTCACGCAGGTTGTGCTGGCCGCGGATGATTTCCATGGACGTATTTTAGTGCCTGCGGAAATCTTTCAGGCGGATGCCGCAGAGGGCCAGCATCGCGAAATACACCACGGCCGCGGCGGCGATCAGTTCGGCCAGGCGCAGCGCACGCTGGTGCATGGTCTCGGCCAGCCATTGCGTCAGCGGCACTGACAGCAGCAGCAGGACCGCCGCCATCACGCCGTTGGCCAGCAGCATCCGCAGCAGGAACGCCTTCCAGCCCGCGCCCGGCAGATAGATCCCGTCCCTGCGCAGCCGCAGGAACAGCAGCGTGGCATTGACGCAGGCCGAGAACGAGGTGGCCAGCGCCAGCCCGGCGTGCGGCGCGCTGAAGTGGGTCCAGCGCGCGACCCAGAACAGGGTCACGCTCATGGTCGAGCCGGCAACCAGCGCGATGATGCCGCAGCGCACCGGCGCGCGCGTTTCCTGTCGCGCATAAAAGCCCGGCACCAGCACCTTGACCATCGAAAAGCCCATGAACGCCGGCGCATAGGCCCATAGCGCATAGGTGCTCATCGCGACATCGTGATCGGTGAACTTGCCGTAGCCGAACAGCGTCGCCACCAGCGGCCCGGCCAGCAGCACCAGTCCCACCGCCGCCGGCAGGCCGATCACCAGCATGGTGCGCAGGCCCCAGTCCAGCGTCGCCGAAAATGCCGTCGTCGACTTGGTCGCGTGCTGCATCGACAGCGTCGGCAGGATCACCGTGCCGACGGCGATGCTGAACACACCCAGGGGAAATTCCATCAGGCGGTCGGCGTAATACAGCCAGCTCACCGGCCCGTCGCCCTGCAGCGACGCCAGCGCTGAATCCACCAGCAGGCTGATTTGCGACACCGACGAGCCGATCACCACCGGAAACATCAGCCCCATGATGTGACGCACGCGCAGGTCGTGCCAGCCCCAGCGCGGCCGCGGCAGCAGGTCGAGCCTGCGCATCAGCGGCAACTGGAACAGGAACTGCAGGATGCCCGCGGCGAACACCGCGTAGGCCAGCACATAGATCGAGCCGGCGCTGATGAACGCGGCCGAGATCAGGCAGAGATTGAGAATGACCGGCGTGATCGCCGGAATCGCAAAGCGGCCGTAGGTGTTGAGCACACCGCCGCACATCGCCGTCAGCGAGATGAACATCAGGTACGGAAACGTCCAGTGCAGCATGTCGGTGCCGAGCTGGTGCCGCATCGGGTCTGCGGTGCCGGAAAATCCCGGCGCGAAGACGTACAGCAGCAGCGGCGCACCGAGGCAGCCCACCAGCGTCACCACCGACAGCACGCCACCGAGCGTGCCCATCACCACGGACACCAGTTCGCGCGCTTCCTCGTGCGTGCGCGTGGTCTTGGTCTCGGTGAAGACCGGCACGAACGCCTGCGAGAACGCGCCCTCGGCGAACATGCGGCGGCCGAAGTTGGGGATCTTCAGCGCGATCAGGAATGCGTCCATGCCGCCACCGGCGCCGAACGCCACCGCCAGCATGACGTCGCGCACGAAGCCCAGCATGCGCGACAACAGGGTCATGAGGCCGACGATGCCGGAGGATTTGAGCAGGTTCGAGGACATTCTTTTCGGCTGCGGACGGACCGGACAAAGTCGGGCGGCGAAGATCAGGCGGCGATTATCGCATCCGCC
>DATMTG010000361.1:0-8409 GCA_035565075.1 Stenotrophobium sp. | reverse complement strand
CTGGTGGGCCAATTCGCGGCCGCGGTAGCGGACCGTGATCTTGACCTTGTCGCCGTCTTCGAGGAAACCCCGGAGCTGGCGCAGTTTCGTCTTGTAATCGCCTTCATCGGTGGTCGGACGGAATTTGATTTCCTTGACCTGGATCTGCTTCTGCTTGCGCCTGGCGGCATGCTGGGCCTTATCTTTCTGATAAAGATACTTGCCGTAGTCCATGATCTTGCAGACGGGCGGTTCCGCGTTTGGCGAAATCTCCACGAGATCCAGACCTTCTTCCTGAGCCTTGGCAATGGCCTGGGCGGTGCTTATGACACCAACCTGTGAGCCATCAGAACCGATTACTCGTACCTGGTACGCAGTGATTTCTTCATTGCGCCGGTCATCTTTTTCCGCAGCGATACTCAATCCTCCCGTTCAAGCCGATCCACCACGACGACCCGCGTCCGCAGACGCAGCGATGGCAGGGTCGCGAATTGTAATGATCTTGCCGCCTTTACTCAAGCGGATTCAGCAGGATATGGACGCAAGTGACGGCCGGGCGTTGCCGGCAACTAGGGCGGGGGCGGTTCCTGCGGCAAGGCGTCGATCGCCTGCCGGATGCGCCGGACCGCGGCCTCGTCCGCGGGCGGCCGCAGTCGCTGCAGCGTTGCGCGGGTCAGCGCCAGCTGCCGCAGGAAACGGCGGCAGTATGAGCAGATCAGCAGGTGCGCGCGCACCGCCAGGCGTCCGCGCCAGGTCAGCTGACGCTCCAGATAGTCCGTGCACTGCTCGTTGACTTCGCGGCAGCTCAGCATTCGCCGCTCTCCTGATAGTGCTCGATCATGCCGTAAATGCGCAGACGCGCACGGTGCAGCATGACCCGCACATTCTGTTCGGTGATGGCAAGCTGGCTGGCGATCTCGGAGAAATCCAGGCCCTCCAGCTCACGCAGGGTGATGACGGTATGCTGTGCCGGCGGCAGCAGGTTCATATGCTTTTGCAGGCAGTCACGCAGATGTTCTTCGCTGAGCAGCGCCTCGGGCGTATTTTGATCCCACAATGCCGGCGGCTCGTCCCAGTGACCGCGCGCGTTAAAACGATCACTGCCGAGATGGGCGGGGCCTTGCGCCATTTCCTCGAGCGAGGCTTCACGCGGCTTGCCGCGCAGGCGATCCTTGGCTTCGTTGGAGACGATGCGCAGCAGCCAGGTCTTGAGGCTGGAGCGGTATTCGAAGGCCGGCAGGGCGCGAAACGCCGAAATCCACGCTTCCTGCACCACCTCCTCGGCGATCTGCGTGTCGCGCACGATGCCGCGGGCAACCGACATCATGGTCGACTGATAGCGGCGGATGGTCATTTCGCAGGCCTTTGCATCGCGCGCCAGCAATTGACGAATCTGTTCGCGGTCATCGTGTCCGGGTGAATCCGCGGGCATGCAGGCTCCGTATTGAAGGCGACGAATTCCATGATTATGCCTCTGCGGCGACGCGGAAGGTGCAGAGATAGACGAACTGTGCGGCAATTTGTTACGCAGGCTGTAACAAACGCAGGGTGCGATGCGTCGGTTATTCCATAACCTGGTGCGAAACCGGAAAAACCTTTATGAGCGTATGGATTGCCCTGGCTTGCGCACTGCTGCTGACCTGGGCCAATGGCGCGAACGACAATTTCAAGGGCGTCGCCACCCTGTTTGGCAGCGGCACCACCGGTTATCGCAAAGCCTTACTCTGGGGAACGGCCACTACGTTTGCCGGCGCCATCGCTGCGCTGTGGCTGGCTTCGGCGATGGTTGCGGCGTTCAGCGGCAAGCTGTTCATCGTGCAGCAGGTGCTGGCGATGCCGGCGTTCCCGCTGGCGGTCTGCGCGGGCGCGGCGGCGACGGTGTTGCTGGCCAATCGCTACGGCTTGCCGGTTTCGACGACACACGCGTTGATCGGAGCCCTCTGTGGCGCGGCGATGGCGGTGTCTGCCGGTGGCGGTGTGGCCTGGGACAAGGTGGGTGAGCTGGTATTGCTGCCGTTGGCCGTCAGTCCATTGCTGGCGATCCTGCTGGCGATGCCGCTGTATCCACTGTTGCGCTGGAGTCGCCGGCGGCTGGGCATCGCCAGACAAAGTTGTGTCTGCGTGGGGCAGGAGGTCGTAGCGGGTCCGGACGGAACGGCGCTGGCATTTGCCAGTGTCAGCACCGGACAGCAGCCCGAGTGCGAGGAGCGATACGTCGGTCGCGTGATCGGCATCTCGGCCAATTCGCTGATCGACAGCCTGCATTTCCTGAGCGCCGGCGCGGTCGGTTTTGCCCGCGGCCTCAATGACACGCCCAAGCTGGTCGGGCTGGGGCTGCTGTGCATGCCGTCCCTGGGCAGCGCGCCCTCGTTCATCATGATTGCGGTGGTCATGGCCGCGGGCGGCCTGCTCAGCGGCCGCCGTGTCGCACGAACGCTGTCGCAGAAAATTACCCGGATGAATTCCGGCCAGGGTTTGACTGCGAATCTGGTGACGTCCACGCTGGTGATCCTGGCCTCACCGCTGGCGCTGCCGGTCTCCACCACGCATGTTTCGGTTGGCGCGTTGTTCGGCATCGGCACGGTGACCGGACAGGCGCGCGGAAAAATGATTGCGGGTATCGTGCTGGCGTGGCTATTGACGCTACCGCTGGCCGCCGCAATCGGCGGCGGCATGATGCTGGTGACGGGAATATTTGTGCATTGAACGGCGAGGGCAACATGAGCGGCACGCAGAATGCGATTGACACGGTGCGGGATTACTACGGCAAGGTGCTGAAATCTTCGGCCGACCTCCAGACCTCGGCCTGTTGCCTGGCCGGCGCCATGCCGCCGCATCTGGCAGCGATCGTGGCCGAGGTCCATCCCGAGGTCCGCGACCGCTTCTACGGCTGCGGTTCACCGATGCCTCCGGTGCTGGAAGGCGTCACCGTGCTGGATCTCGGGTGCGGATCGGGCCGCGATTGCTATGTGCTGTCGAAGCTGGTCGGACCGCAAGGCTTCGTGATCGGCGTGGACATGACGGCGGAACAACTCGCCGTTGCATGCCGCCACCAGGATTGGCACGCCGAAAGATTCGGCCATGCCAATGTCGAATTCCGCGAGGGATATATCGAAGACCTCAAGGGCGCAGGCATCGCCGATGCTTCGGTCGATCTGGTGGTTTCCAACTGCGTGCTCAACCTGTCGCCGGACAAGTCGCGCGTGTTCCGCGAGATTCACCGCGTGCTCAAACCGGGTGGCGAGCTGTATTTTTCCGACGTGTTCGCCGATCGTCGCGTGCCGGCAGCGTTGGCGCAGGACCCGGTCCTGATCGGCGAATGCCTGGGCGGTGCGTTGTACGCCGAGGATTTTCGGCGCCTGATGGCGCAGGCCGGGTTCATGGATGTGCGCAACGTGTCGAGTTCGCGACTGACCCTCAATAACCCGGAGATCGAGCGCAAGGCCGGCATGATCGGGTTTTATTCAAACACCGTGCGCGCGTTCAAACTGGATCTGGAAGACCGCTGCGAGGATTACGGCCAGGTCGCGTATTACCTTGGCACGATGCCGGGGCATCCGCATGAATTCGCGCTCGACGACCATCACCTGTTCCACACGGGCCGGCCGCTGCCGGTCTGTGGCAATACCGCCGACATGCTGGGTGCGACGCGCTATGCGCCGTATTTCCGCATCAGCGGCGACAAGCGTGTGCACTATGGCCTGTTCGATTGCGCGCCGGGCCGCACAGCGTCTGACGTGGAGACGAAATCCGGCTGCTGCTAGGCCGGACTCACAGCGCGCGGCTAATGCCGGTGAGGATCGAGCATCGCGCGGCCGGATTTTTCGAGGCCGCCGGCATCGAGCCATTCGGTCGTGCCGTGCTCGGCGCGTTCGATCAGCTGCCGTGTCTGCGAAAAATCGTGTGAGCCGACGGTGACCGGGCATACCGGTGGCACGATGTGCAGTTCGACGATTTTTTCCAGCGCCTCGCTGTCCTCGCGCAGTTGCTGCATGATCAACACATTCAGGGCGTGCATGGCCATGCCGAGTACGCTGGACGGCGGTTTTTTCAGTGCGCAGGACAATCCGGTCGGCAGCACGATCAGGCGTGTCGCGCCCAGTGCCACGGCGGTACGCATGGGCGTATTGCTTGCCAGCCCTCCGTCCACCAGTTCGCAGCCCCCGAGCCTGACCGGGGGAAACACGGCCGGAATCGCGGCGCTGGCCAGCAATGCCTCGGTCGCGGGGCCGCTGGAGAGGGTGACAGCCTTGCCCGAGAGCAGGTCGGTGGCCACGGCATGAAAAGGCAGCCTGGTGTCTTCGAGACGCTTGCAAGGCAGGCCGTCGGTGATAACGTCGGCCAGGCCCTGTGGCGACATCAGGTAGTTGCGGTGCTGCAGGAGTCCGCACAGCATGCCCCAAGGCGACAGGGGGAAGACCCGCTGGCGCGTCAGGCCCAGCCAGATCTGTTCCAGCCTGGCGATCCCATTCATGTCGGGTTGCCCCGCCAGGCAAGCGCCGTTGATCGCGCCGACCGAGGCGCCAACCACCATGTCCGGCACGATGCCTGCGCCGATCAGCGCCTTGAGCATGCCGACCTGCACCGCGCCCAGGCTGCCGCCCCCGGCCAGCACAAAGGCGGTCGTCGGAGATACAGCAGCCTGCGACTCATCGTCGGGTTTTGTCATGAATCGATTGTACGCAGGGTGCTGTCGCGTTCAAGCCTTGATACAGCCTGATCTGCGGGGTGGCTGCTGCTAATATGTGCCCGCACCGGGTTTGTACGAAAATTCCCTGCCGTCAGGTTGCAGCAACAACCGATGCGGACTGACGCATGGCTGATGGTGCGAAGCTTGAGTCAAAGGTGGAAAAATACTGGAATGGCAGCCCGCAAATTACCCAAAAGTCCCGGCGTCACAACCAAGAAGCGGGCAGCCAGACGTGGCCAGGTCGAGCGTCATGAGCTGATTGCCGCGGCGCTCAAACTGCTGGGCCCGAGCCGCAGCGTCTCGTCGCTGAGCCTGCGCGAAATCGCCCGCGTCGCCGGCATCGCGCCCAACAGTTTCTACCGGCATTTCCGCAACGTGGATGAATTGGCGGTGGCGCTGATCGACCAGGCCGGTGGCACCCTGCGCAAGATCATCCGCGAGGCGCGCAACCGGATTTCACCGGAGCGCAGCGTGATCCGCACCTCGATCGAAACCTTCATGGAGCAGCTGGAGGCCGACGAGAAACTGCTGCACGTCCTGCTGCGCGAGGGGCACGTCGGCTCCGATGAATTCAAGCAGGCGGTGGATCGTGAGTTGCAGTTTTTCGAAGAGGAACTGCGCGAGGACCTGATGCGCATCGCCGCCGCGGAGAAGACCCGCCTGGTTTATCCCTCGCTGGTCGCCAAGGCGATGACGCGGCTGGTGTTCACCATGGGCGCGACGGCGATGAACCAGCCCGCAGGCAGCCGCGGCGAAATCGCCGAGCAGATGATCAAGATGCTGCGCATCATCGCCGCGGGCGCGCAGACGCTGGAACTGGATGAAACCGCGCCGAGCCTGGTCGACGGCGACAAGCGCAACGTTCAGAGCGCGGCCTGAGCCGGCGCCAGCGGCGCCCTGCCGTCGGCGTTGCGCTGCGGTGCCCAGATGTTCCAGGCGATCGCCGCCGCCGCAGCCTGCGCCAGGATCACCAGCAGCACGCAGCCGCTCCAGCCCAGTTGTATCCAGTACGTTCCGGGCAGGCTGGCACCGAAACTGCCGCCCAGGTAATAGCAGCTGATGTAGAGCCCGGCGGCGGCCGAGCGTCCGCCCAGCGCCAGCCTCGGTACGGCGTTGGTGGCGATCGCCTGCACCACGAACACGCCGCAGGAACTGAGGATCAGCCCGGCGATGATCAGGGTCAGCGGTTGCAGCAGCGTCAGCAACAGTCCCGCGCAGCTGATGGTCATGGCAACGGCGGCAACCCGATGCGCACCCCAGCGTCGCGCCCAGCCGCCGGTTGACGGCGTGATCAGCATGCCGACCAGGAACACGAAGAAGATGTAGGACAGCGCGTGCGTGTCCAGATGCCAGGGCGCGGCGCTCAGGTGGAAGTTGATGTAGGTGAAGGTTGCCACCTGCGCAAACAGGATCAGGAAACCGACGGCATAGGTCGCCAGCAGCGGCAGATTGCGCAGGTGCTGTCCCATGCCGCTGAGCGACGACCGGACCGATGCCGACGGCGTGAACCCGCGGCTGCGCGGCAGTAGCCACGCCACCAGCGGCAGGAACGCCAGGTTGATCAGGCCCATCGCGATGAACGCTGTGCGCCAGTCCCAGGCGGCGGTAATCAGCCCGGCGAAAAAGCGTCCGCAGAAACTGCCCAGTACGGTGCCGGCGATGTAGAGACTCACCACTGACCCGGATTCATGCGCGGGCCATTCTTCCGCGGTATAGGCGACGGCACTGGCAAAGATGCCGGGAATGATCAGGCCCTGGAGTGCGCGGCAGGCGATCAGCCAGGGCAGGTTCGGCGCGGTGGCGGCGAGCAGGGTGGCCAGACCGAGCAGGGCGATGGCGATCAGGAGAACACGGCGACGGCCGTAGCGATCGGCCAGCGCTCCGGCCAGCGGCGCGGCAATGGCGACGGCCAGTGTCGTCGCGGTCACCGTCAGGCTGACCTGCGAAACGCCCGCGCCAAACACCTGCCGCAGTTCCGGCAGCAGCGCCATGGTGATGTACATGTCGAAGAAGGCACACATGCCCGCCGCAACGATGCCCAGTACCCGCAGATCCCGCCTCATTTCACGCTCGTGTCTCAAGAGTGCGCGCAGGATAGGGCCGAAGCGGTAATATCTCCAATATGATTTCTGTCAGTGAATGATATGCAGGAGATATCATGGAATTGCGCCATTTCCGTTACTTCGTTGCGGTTGCCGAGGAATTGCATTTCGGTCGTGCCGCGGCGCGGCTGCACATCTCGCAGCCACCGCTGTCGCAGCAGATCCAGGCACTGGAGGCCGAACTGGAGGTCGCGCTGTTCAGCCGCAGCGGTCATCGTGTCCGGCTCACCGAAGCCGGCACGCAATTCCTCAAGCATGCGCGGCTGGTGCTGGCGCAGGCGCAGACCGCCCGAACAGCGGCGCAGCGTGCGGACCGCGGCGAGACCGGCGAGTTGCAAATCGGCTTTACCGGCTCGCTGCCGTTCACCGCGATCATGCCGCGCATCCTGCACGACTATCGCGCCGCCTATCCGGAAGTCACGCTGCAACTGCGCGAGGAGACGACGCACGAGCAGATCGAGCGGCTGGCGGACGGGCGCATGGATGTCGGATTTTTCCGCCCGACGCAGCATCCGGCACTGGCCGAACTGGAAACGCATGTGCTGCTGCGCGAACCGCTAAGAGTAGCGCTACATGCGCAGCATCCATTGGCACGACGCAAGAAATTGCGACTGGAGATGCTTGCCGGCGAGCCGTTCATCATCTACGCCCGCAGCATCAGCACCGGCCTGCACGATTTCATCCTGTCGCTGTGTCACCGGGCGGGATTCACGCCGCGCATCGTTCAGCAGGTGCACGAAATGCCGACGGTGATCGGCCTGGTCGCGGCCGGAATCGGCGTGGCGCTGGTGGCTTCATCGATGGAAACCATCGTGCGGCCGGATGTGGTGTTCAGGCCGCTGGCCGAGGCCGATGCCCGCAGTGAAATCCTGCTGGCGTGGCGGCGCGAAGCGGCGGCGCCGGCTTTGCATCACTTCATCCGCGTGGCGCGTCAGGCGAAGACAGATTGAGAAAATCGAGGCCTTCGCCGAGCTCGGAATAGCTGCTTTCAGCCTAAAGCGGACGGTCATAATTTGCATGGTTGCTTGAATGATCGTTCCATGCTTTTGGCCGCGCAAGACTCCATGAATGGCCTCAGCAGCCCTGTGCGCCCCCTGTGGTTCAAAGAAGAATAGCTAACAAAAGCGATTGGCCGATCGGAGCCTTGCTGTCTTGGCGCTGACCTTTGAACGTACAAATTAGGGGGCTGTTTGACGTGAAGATAAGAACGGAAAACGTGCTGTTAGCCGCGTTGCTGTTGCTGGGTGCGTGCTCAGGCAGTGGTCGGTCCGAACCTGTTTCGGAGATTCCGCTGTCGATTCCGACGCCAGACTCAGACGACTTCTACAACGCCCCGGCAACAATCCCCAATACGCCTGGAATGATTCTGAAGTCACGCGCGATTACATATCGGCCTGCGGGAGTGCCGTTACCTAACCACGCATGGCAACTGCAATACGTGACGCGTGATACGAAGGGGCACCCCATTGCCGCAGTAACGACGGTCATTCAACCCTTGGTGCCGAGCCCCTACGGTCATTCAGTGCTGGTGTCATTCCAGCACGCCTATGACAGCTTGGGTGCGATCTGTACGCCTTCACACACGGCCACAGGCAGCACCAGCAACAGTACAAACGTGGCCGAAACTCTCGAGTTTTC
>DATMTG010000360.1:0-6493 GCA_035565075.1 Stenotrophobium sp. | reverse complement strand
AATCCGGCGCCGGCGCGAAAGGCCCTGCGCAAAAGAATTTCAGCCAGACCCTGCAGGCACAGAAACAGCAGGCGATCGCCGCCGGGGCGGCGGTTCCGCAGACGGCGGGACCGGGCCTGCCCGTGGCGCCCGCGGCCAACGTCGCCGGCGCGAGCGCGGATCCCCACGTGCATCCGGCAGACGCAAGGTCGAAAGCCGATCCGGACCGTAACGCGCCGGCCGATCCTGCGAACGCCATCGATGTCGGTGGCCTGCTGGCGCTGTTGCCCGCCGCCGTCCTGCCGGGACAGCCGGCGCGTGCATCGGCGCCGGCCCATGCGGACGGCGTGCGCATCGGTGCCGATGTGCGTGCGGGCCGGGCGCCAATGGCCCCTGCCATCGCGGCAAGCGGTGGTGTGCGGCTGGGCGACGTCGCGGCTGGCGCAGTGCAAGCCGCGGCCGCTGCGCCGCCGGCAACGACGCAAACGCTGACGCTGGTAGCGGAGACCCGCGCTGTCGCACCCGCGCTGTCCACGCTCGCCGAAAAAATCACGACACCCGTCGACACGCCGGCCCCGGCACCTGCCGCCGCCAGCCTGGTGCCGGTGAACAACCTGCTGCCGCCGCTGCCGGCCAGCGCACCGCCCGCGGGGGTACACACGGCAACGCTGACGCTGGCACCGACGCAAGCCGGCTGGGCGGACCAGGTCGGGTCGCAGGTCCTGCTGAGCGCGACCGCGGGCCTGCAGAAAGCCGACCTCCTCCTGCATCCGGCCGAACTGGGCAGGGTGCATGTGCAGATCCGCATCGAGGGCGGCGACACCGGCGTGGTCTTTACCGCCGAGCATCCGGCGGCGCGCGCGGCCCTGGAGCAGTCGCTGCCACAGTTGCGCGACCTGTTCAGCCAGCAGGGCCTGTCGCTGACCCAGACACAGGTGTTTTCGCAGACGCCGGGAGACCATCCTGGCGCCAGGCCGCAGGCATTCCGGCCGTCTCCGGCCAGGACCGGCCCGGCGCCGGAGCGCGCAACGGTCGAGCCCGTGCGCATCAGCCGCAGGGGCCTGCTCGACGACTACGCCTAGACCCGGCGCGCGCGTCCGGGCGCTTGACCGGCTTTTCCTAGTGCGCCGGAGTTCCGGCGCGTGCATCCGCAATCCGCGAGTCAAATTCCCGTCGAGTCGCCGGCAGCGCCGCCACGACCGGGCTTCCGGGGCGGATTTGCAGGTGGCACGCCGCTTGCCTGATCAGGGCAGAACCTCGGTCACAGGAAGGCAGACATGGCGGGTGCCGCAGACAAACGGGCCATCGTGGAAGACGACGACGAAGCGGAAGTCGTCGAGGCGCCCAGGAAGAAGAGCAAGCTGCCGCTGATCGGCGGGGCGCTGCTGATCCTGCTCGGCGCGGGCGGCGGAGCCACCTACTATTTCCTGTTCGCGCATCACGCCGGCAAAGTCGACAAGCCTGCGGTGGTTGCGGCCAGGAGCATCTATCTGGAGCTGAGCCCGGCGTTCGTGGTCAATCTCGCCGACTCCGACCAGACCCGCTACCTGCAGGCCGAAGTCCAGGTGATGACACACGAGGACTCGGCGGCCGAGGCGGTCAAGCTGCACATGCCGCGTATCCGCAACGACCTGCTGATGCTGTTCAGCCAGCAGACCGTGACCGGCCTGTCGACGCTGGCCGGCAAGCAGGCGCTGGAGAAGGCGGCGCTGGCCAGCGTGCAGAAAGTCATGACGCAGGAAACCGGCAAGCCCGGCGTCGATGCGCTGTATTTCACCAGCTTCGTGATGCAATGAGCGCCGACTCCAAGGAATTGCTGTCGCAGGACGAGATCGACGCCCTGCTGCACGGCGTCGACAGCGGCAAGGTCGAGACCGAAACCCCGCCGCAGGCGCCGGGCGAGGCGCGGCCGTTCAATTTCGCGTCGCAGGACCGCATCGTCCGCGGGCGCATGCCGACGCTGGAAATGGTCAACGAGCGCTTCGCGCGCCTGTTCCGCATCGGCCTGTTCAACATGCTGCGCCGCACGCCGGAGCTGTCGGTGGTCGGCATCGAGATGGCCAAGTTCGGCGAGTACACGCATTCGCTGTTCGTGCCGACCAGTCTCAACCTCGTGCGTATCAAGCCGCTGCGCGGCACCGCGCTGTTCATCTTCGAGCCGCGGCTGGTGTTCTCGGTGGTCGAGAATTTCTTCGGCGGCGACGGCCGCATCGCGACCAAGATCGAGGGCCGCGAATTCACGCCGACGGAAATGCGCGTGATCCAGATGCTGGTGCGCCAGGCGTTCTCCGATCTGAAGGAAGCCTGGTCGCCGGTGATGGCGCTGGATTACGAATACATCAATTCCGAGGTGAATCCGCATTTTGCCAACATCGTCTCGCCTTCGGAGATCGTGGTGGTGTCCAAGTTCCACATCGAACTCGAAGGCGGCGGCGGCGACCTGCACATCACCATTCCCTACTCGATGCTGGAGCCGATCCGCGAACTGCTCGATGCCGGCATCCAGTCCGACCGCATGGAGCGCGACGAGCGCTGGACGCTGTCGCTGCGCGATCAGATCAAGGACGCCGAGGTGGAAATCTCTACCGAGCTGACGCAAAGCACGCTGAGCCTGCGCGACCTGATGAAACTCAAGGCCGGCGACATCATCCCGATCAACATGCCGAAGCGGCTCGAACTCTGCGTCGAGAGCATGCCGGTGTATCACGGCAGCCTCGGCATCTGCGGCGGGCGTCACGCCGTGCGCATCACCGGCACCATCGCCAGAGACAACAAATCCAGCGCCCCCTAGGAAAACCACATGAACGCTCAAGTCAAAGACAACCAGCAGGGCGCCGCGGCGGAAGTATCGCGCGCCAGCTTCCAGACGCTCGACGCGGCGGCGGCCGAAAACGGCAAGACGCCGGGCGGCGAGTTCAATCTCGACGTGCTGCTCGATGTGCCGGTGACGCTGTCGATGGAAGTCGGCCGCGCGCGCGTGCCGATCCGCAACCTGCTGCAGCTCAACCAGGGTTCGGTGGTCGAGCTGCAGCGCGAGGCCGGCGAGCCGCTCGACGTCTACGCCAACGGCACCCTGATCGCGCACGGCGAGGTGGTGGTGGTCAACGAACGCTTCGGCATCCGCCTGACCGACGTCATCAGCCCCGCCGAACGCATCCGCCGGCTGCGCTGAGCATCATGGCCGCCGCCACCACCGCTGCCGCCACGACGGTTCCGCCGATGTCGATGGCGGGCAGTCTCGCTTCCACCGCGGTCAGCCTGGTGCTGGTGCTGCTGGTGATTTTCGCGCTGGCCTGGGTGCTGCGCTGGCTGCAGTCGGCGCGTGGCGGCAACGCCGGCGCGCTGCGCCTGCACGGCGGCCTGCAGGTCGGCGCCAAGGAGCGCGTGCTGCTGGTACAGGCCGGCGACAAGCACCTGCTGATCGGCGTCGCGCCGGGCCGCGTGCAGACGCTGCATGTCTTTGAGCAGGCTCCGGAGAATATCGGCAACACGCCGGTGCCGCAGCTGCCGCCGTTCGCGGAAAAGCTGCAACAGATGCTGGCGCGGGCGCGCCGTTCATGAGCCTGAAAAAAAATATCCTGCTGGCGGGCCTGCTGCTGCTCGGCCCCGCCGCGCACGCCGCCGGGTTGCCGGCGGTGACGGTGACGCCGGCCGCCGGTGGCGGCAGCACCTACAGTCTCAATGTGCAGGTGCTGCTGCTGATGACGGCGCTGTCGCTGCTGCCGGCGATGCTGCTGATGATGACCTCGTTCACCCGCATCATCATCGTGCTGAGCCTGCTGCGGCAGGCGCTGGGCACCGCGCAGACGCCGTCCAACCAGATCCTGATCGGGCTGTCGCTGTTCCTGACGTTCTTCGTGATGTCGCCGGTGTTCAACGCGGTCTACAGCCAGTCGGTGCAGCCGTACATGGACGGCAAGCTGGCGTTCGAGCCGGCGCTGCAGGCGGCCGCTACGCCGGTACGCAAATTCATGCTGGCGCAGACGCGTGAGTCGAGCCTGATCGCGTTCGCAAAAATCTCCGGCCACGGAAAATACGCCAGCGCCGACGACATTCCCTTCCCGGTGCTGGCGGCGTCGTTCATGACCAGCGAGCTGACCACCGCGTTCCAGATCGGCTTCCTGATCTTCATCCCGTTCGTGGTCATCGACCTGGTGGTGTCGAGCATCCTGATGAGCATGGGCATGATGATGCTGTCGCCGATGATCATCTCGCTGCCGTTCAAGCTGATGCTGTTCGTGCTGGTCGACGGCTGGACCCTGATCATGGGTACGCTGGCCACGAGTTTTCAGGCATGACGCCGGAATCGGTGATGACCCAGGGCCGCGAGGCGATCGAGCTGGCACTGCTGCTGGCGGCGCCGCTGCTGCTGGCATCGCTGGTGGTGGGCGTGCTGGTGGGCCTGTTCCAGGCGGCCACGCAGATCAACGAGATGACGCTGAGCTTCATCCCCAAGCTGGTGGCGATGGCGGTGGTGATCGTGGTCGCCGGGCCGTGGATGATTCGCCTGCTGGTGGAGTTCACGCAGCGGCTGTTCGAGAACATCCCCAACCTGATCGGCTGAACATGACCTTCACCGACGCGCAGCTGATGGCCTGGGTCCAGCACGCGCTGTGGACGTTCTTCCGCATCGCCGGCGTGCTGATGACCGCGCCGGTGATCGGCTCGAAAATCGCGCCGCGGCAGGTGCGCCTGGGCCTCGGGCTGGCGCTGACGCTGATCGTCATGCCGCTGACGCCGGTGACGCCGGCGCAGGCGATCTTCAGCGCCGCCTGGTGCCTGACCACGCTGCAGCAGTTCATGATCGGCGTGGTGATCGGCTTCGTGCTGATGCTGGCGTTCGAGGCGGTGGTGATGGCGGGCGAGATCATTGCCTACGGCATGGGCCTGAGTTTCGCGCAGCTCGCCGATCCGGTGCGCGGCACCAGCACGCCGGTGGTCGGACAATTCCTGATGCTGCTGGCGACGCTGCTGTTCCTGGCGATGGACGGGCACCTGATCCTGATCGCGACGCTCGCCGACAGTTTCCGCACCGTGCCGATCTCCGCCGGCGGTATCGGCACGGCGCAGCTCGGCGCACTGATCGCCTGGAGCGGCGTGGTGTTCAGCGGCGGGTTGCAGATCGCCCTGCCGGTGATGATCGCGCTGCTGCTGGTGAACATGGGATTCGGTCTGCTCAGCCGCGCGACGCCGTCGCTGAATTTCCAGTCGGTCGGGTTCCCGATCTCGCTGCTGGCCGGACTGCTGCTGCTGCGCTACAGCCTGCCGGGATTGCAGACCGTGTTCAACGATCTGATGGCGCAAAGCTGGCAGATGCTGGCCGCGCTGCTCAACGGAGCCTGACATGGCCGGTGCCAGCGCCCAGGACAAAACTGAAAAGGCCTCGCCCAGGCGCCTGCGTGAGGCCCGTGAAAAAGGCCAGGTCCCGCGTTCTCGCGATCTGACCACCGCGCTGGTGATGGTGGCCGGTGCGGGTCTGCTGATGTCCAGCGGCCCCGGCATCATGCGCGCCGCGCAGTCGCTGATGCGGCGCGCGCTGACCATCGACCCGGCGCTGCTGTCGCAGCCGCGGATGCTGCCGGACATTCTCGGCACGACGCTGGGCGCGGCGCTGGCGCTGCTGCTGCCGCTGTTCATCGGGCTCACCGTGATCGCGCTGGCCGCGCCGATGCTGGTCGGCGGCTGGAATTTCAGCGCCAGAGCGATGATTCCAGATTTCAGCCGGCTCAATCCGCTCGCCGGGCTCGGGCGGATCTTTTCCGTCAATGGCCTGATGGAGCTGCTCAAGAGCGTCATCAAGTTCTCCATCCTCGGCGGCGTCGCCGCCGCGGCCTGGTGGAGCAAGCGCGGCGAGATGGCCGGACTGGTCGACGAACCGCTGCTGCAGGGCATCGCGCACGGCGGCGCGTTGTGCCTGCAGGCGTTCGCGTTTCTCTGCGGCGGCCTGCTGCTGATCGCGCTGGTCGACGTGCCCTGGCAGATCTATCACCACGGCCAGCAGCTGCGCATGACCCGGCAGGAAGTGCGCGACGAGCACAAGCAGAGCGAGGGCCGTCCCGAGGTCAAGGCGCGCATCCGCAACCTGCAGCACCAGGCCGCCAATCGCCGCATGATGGAAAAACTGCCGACCGCCGATGTCGTCGTCACCAACCCGACGCACTATGCGGTGGCGCTCAAATACAGCCCGGGCAACATGCGCGCGCCGGTGGTCGTGGCCAAGGGCGCCGACCTGATCGCGCTGAAGCTGCGCGAGCTCGCCGGTCAGCACCGCATCCCGATTCTCGAAGCGCCGCCGCTGGCGCGCGCGCTGTTCCGCAGCGCCGAGCTCGACGCCGAGATCCCGGTGACGCTCTACGCCGCCGTCGCGCAGGTCTTGACCTACGTCTACCAGCTGAAGATGTACCGCGGCGGGCCGCGGCCACGGCTGCCGGAGATCGCCGAGGTGCCGGGCGGCGAGCCCTGAGACGCGGAACCGGTACCCGCTCCTGGGAAAATGAGTTGGATGGTTGTTATT
>DATMTG010000359.1:0-9166 GCA_035565075.1 Stenotrophobium sp. | reverse complement strand
TCACTCATTGTGCAGCCTCTTGGTGTTTTGAAGTCGCGTCAGCACGCGCGTTCTCGTAAAAATGGTGCTAAGCCGGGCCCGATCAAGTGGGCAAATTACAACTTAGGTCGTTATGATGTGTCGTTCTTAGGGGAAAGAATGCCGGGCTGGAGGTTCACGGCCGGTGATCCACGGTCGCCGTGCAGCCACTGATCAGGCGCTATTTCAGCCTAAGTTTGCGCCTAATGCAAGCTTCATTTGCTCTGCCACTTCTGGAATACATGCAACCCGACCATCTCAGCGACACCACTTTTGCCTCCCTGTCCCTGCACCCCGCCCTGCTGGCGGGGCTGAACAAACTGGGCTACAGCTACTGCACGCCGATCCAGGCGCTGACCCTGCCGCGGGCGCTGGCCGGCGAGGATCTCGCGGGCCAGGCCCAGACCGGCACCGGCAAGTCGGCCGCCTTCCTGCTGGCGACCATGCATCACCTGCTGACCCGGCCGCGCAAGGAAGGCGCGGACACCAAACAGCCGCGCGCGTTCATGCTCGCGCCGACGCGCGAACTGGCGATCCAGATCTACAAGGATGCCGTCAGCCTGGGCGCCGAAACCGGCCTGCGCATGGCCGCAGTCTATGGCGGCACCGGCTACGAATCGCAGCGCCAGGCGATCGCCGACGGCCTCGACATCCTGATCGGCACGCCAGGCCGGCTGATCGATTATTTCAAGCAGCAGGTTTATTCGCTCAAGCAGATCGAGGTGGTGGTGCTGGACGAGGCCGACCGCATGTTCGACCTGGGTTTCATCGCCGACATCCGTTACCTGATGCGGAAAATGCCGCCTTCGTCGGAGCGCAGGAATTACCTGTTCTCGGCGACGCTGTCGCACCGCGTGCTCGAACTGGCCTATGAGCACATGAACAGCCCGACCAAGTTGGAAGTGGAATCGGAGCATGTCACGGCCGATCGCGTGCGCCAGTCGCTGATCCATGTCGCCAACGACGACAAGCTGCGCCTGCTGGTCGGCCTGCTGCGCCACCACGACCCGTTCCGCACGCTGGTCTTCGTCAACATGAAGCGCGATGCCGAACTGGTCGAAAGCACACTGAAAGCGAACGGTTTCGAGGCGGCGACCCTGTCCGGCGACGTCGCGCAGAACAAGCGCGAGCGCCTGCTGCAGGAATTCAAGGACGGCAAACTGCCGGTACTCGTCGCCACCGACGTCGCTGCGCGCGGCCTGCACATTCCCCTGGTCTCGCACGTCATCAACTACGACCTGCCGCAGGACGCCGAGGACTATGTCCACCGCATCGGCCGGACCGCGCGCGCCGGTGAATCAGGCGACGCCATTTCGCTGTGCTGCGAAACCTATGTCTACTCGCTGCCGGATATCGAGAAATACATCGGCGCACGGATTCCGGTAAACCACGCGGCCGATGAACTGATGCCGGCCGCGGCCGATTTCGTGAAAGGCGCGCGTGCACCGCGCAAGCCGTTCAAGGGGGCACGACATGGCAGCGGCGGCGGGCGACGGCCACCGCCGCGCAGGCGTTGAGCGCAGCCCACTACTGCCGCTCGGGCATCGGTTCATCGCTCCCGCGCTGCGGTCTTTCGCCTGCGTCTTGACGCGACCTGGCCGGTTCTTGTTGCAGACGTCGGACATCGTCGGAATCAATCAGGCCCGCAGCCAGTAGCCGCGCCGTCATCGTGCGCTGTGCCGCCTGCATCGCTGCACGCATATCGTCGTGGCTCAACCCCAGTTGCTGCGCCACCTGCGGCGGTGGCGACTGCGCCAGCAACGCGCTCACGTCCACGATTTTTCGGCCACTGCGCTTGGCGAACTCCGTGGCCAACAGATGGTCCATCGCCGCACGCATCGCGCCATCGTGAGGCGGTGGCGGACGCTGTCCGCACATGCCCTGCATCTTCGGTGGCGGCGGTTGATCGTCCGCTGCGGTGGCAGCGCAAGCCGTCATGCCGAGCAACAGGCCCAGCGTCAATATCTTTGGATTCATCGGATGTCTCCTCGTTCAGAGTGGATTGCCATGTTGGTCCAGCGGCGCCAGTTGATGACCGTCTGGCCCGCCGTCGCGCGGTGGCTGCCAGCGCGACACACAGCTGCGGTTGACGGCGCAGCGATCTGTCAGCGCATTCATGAAACTGATCAGATCGGCGACCTGCGCGTCGCTGATCTTGATGGCGGGCAAACCGAGCGGCGTACCGCGATTGGCCTGCAATTGGGCCAACGCGGCCTGTGTATGCGCAGCGCCATGGGGATACAGCGACTGACATTGTGCGGCAGGCAGCGCCGAGAACTGCGCCAGCGCGCACCATGCATGCGTCGAGAAATAATGATCGACCGAACCCTGCGGATCGCGGTAGTGATCGAGTACCTGTTGCAAGGTCGCAAACGCACCGTCGTGGTCATAGGGCGCGGTCAGCGCGATATTGAGCAGCGACGGCGTGCGGAAGGCATAGCGATCATTGGGATCGCCGCTTTCGCGGAAGCGGCCGAAGTCATCGTCGCCCTGCGGACCATCGCCTTTGCCCGGCCCGATCTGCGGAATGGCGATGTCATGAAAACGCTCATCACTGAACGTATCGCCGCTATGACAACCCGAACAACTCGCCCCACCTTGATTGGCTGGCGTCAGAAACAAGATCGCTCCGCGCTTGGCGCTATCGTCGATGGCTCCGAGGTTGCCGCCGACGTAATCGCGCCACGGATTATCGACGAACACCTGCGATCGCTCGTAGGCGGCGATCGCCTCGGCGATGTTGGCATCGGTGATCAGGCTTGGGGCGTCGCCTGCAACCCCGAATGCCGCTTGAAACAATGGCAGCCACTGGTCCTGCGGCAATTCGCCCGCGGCGACGCCGTAGTCGCCCAGTCGCGCCGCCAGATGCTGACGCACGGTTTCATTGTCGGCACCCGACAGAAAATCGCCGCGCATCTCCTCGGGCGTAACGATCGGGAAGCGCGATTGCGCCGCTGGCAAAGTGCTGCCCGCCAACGGGTCGGGCTGGCCGAAGGCACTATCGGGCGTGCGGATTGCGCCGGCGCTGCCATTGGCGCCAGGCGTGGGCGTCAGGCTGGCGATGCGGCCGTCGAGAAACAGGAAGTGATCGGCAAACCCGGTATTGAAGGTCGTCGGCGCGTTGCGTCCGACCAGGGGCAATCCGCTGGCGGTACTGCGTCCCGGCCCCACCAGACTGGGATCGTTGGCGCCGGTGCCGACTGCCAGCGACAGTTGATCGGTGCCCGCCAGTGCCGGCGCATGACAACTGGCGCAGGCCACCTCAAAAGTCCCGCCAAGACTGCGCGAAAAAAACAGGCGCATGCCAAGTTGCGCCATCGGGCTGTTGATGTCAGGCAGATTGCGACCGCGACTGGGGTCACCGGTCAGACCGTGGGCAACGATCAGTTGGCGCAGTTGTTGATCCAGCGCACTCGGAACCGGGCTTGCGTTGCCATTGGCTGGCGTCGTCGCCGCTGAGTTCACTGTTGCAGTCTGACTGCAAGCGACCAGGGCAAAGGCGAGCAACGCCGTCGCGGCAGGTGCGGTGAATTTCGCAGTCGGCGTGAATATTTTCCCGGACATGGTAACGGCCTCCCGAATTGATGCGCTCAGGCTATTCGCAAAATATGGAGAAACCGTGGAGAAACCGCGGAGAAGCGCGGCGACTGTCCAGATCGGTCATGACAGCCACTAGAATGGGGCATGCGTTCGCGCCTGTTCTGGAAATTATTCGGCCTGCAGTTATTGGCCGCCGCGGTGCTGCTCGGCAGCGCGTTGCTGGTGGTGCGTGCCTATACCGCGTACAACTTCTCGATGTACATGGAGTCGGTCGAACGCACGCGTCTGCACGAGCTGGCCGAGCGCATCGCACAGCGTTATGTGGTCAGCCACGATCTGGCACAGGCGGCAGACAGTCTCCGGCCGCAGGGTCCGCTGCCAGAGCAGGCGATTGATGCTCCTGATGATCGGGCGCCGCCACGCCCCGGTCAGCGCCCGCGGCATCGACCCCCGCCGCTGACGGTCCGCGACACTGGCGGCATCGTCGTGTCCGGCAACACGCACCCCGAGCCGCCTCAGGGCAGCATCGAAGTACCTATAGAAGCGAACGGCCATCGCATCGGCACACTGTCGCAACCACGCGTGCAGGGACCGCCGCCGTTCGACCAACAGCGCTTTGCCGCACAACAGCTCCGCAGCCTTGCTGTAATCGGGGCCTGCGCAATGGGGCTGGCGGCATTGTTCGCGTCGCTGATCACGGCATTCATCCTGCGGCCGATCCGTCGCCTTTCCGACGGCGTCGCGGCACTGGCACGACGTGAATTTTCGACTCGGCTCGATCCCCTAGGCGACGACGAACTGAGTCGACTCGCAACCGATTTCAACCGGCTGGCCGCGGCACTGGCACGTTACGACGAGCGCCAGCGCCAATGGCTGGCAGATATCGCACACGAATTGCGCACACCACTGGCCACGCTGCGGGCAGAACTGGAGGCACGGCTCGATGGCGTTCGCCCGATCGACGCCGCTGCTCTGCGCTCGCTGCATCAGGAAACGTTGCGCCTCGGCCGGCTGGTCGACGACCTGCATCTGCTGTCGCTGGCCGAATCCGGCGGGCTGGTCTTGCACACGGCCCCGACCCCCCTGGTGCCGCTGCTGGAATCCTGTGTCGAGCGCTATCGCGAACGTTTCCACGCACAAGGATTCCGCCTGCTCACCGACATCGGGCATGACGCCCCGGTGCTGACGCTCGACATCCAGCGCTTCGAACAGGTGCTGGCCAACCTGCTGGATAACATCCTGCGTCATGCCGAGCCCCCAGGCCCGGTGACGCTGGCGCTACGAACCTCGCAGTGGGAGTGCTGCATCAGCCTCAGCGATGGCGGGCCGGGTGTCCCGGATGCCGCCCTGCCCCGATTATTTGACCGGCTGTTCCGCACCGATGCTGCACGCAGCCGCAGCAACGGCGGCTCCGGACTCGGCCTGGCCATCTGTCGCTCCATCATCGTGGCCCATGGTGGGCACATTGCCGCACGCCGCGATGGCCGTGGCCTGACCTTCGATATCAGGCTGCCGCGGGACACGCCATGAGCGCGCATATCCTCGTTGTCGATGACGAGATCAAGATCGCCGACCTGGTCTGCGATTATTTCCGGAATGCCGGCATGAGCGCCGAAGCGCTGTATCGCGGCGACGAGGTCGAGGCGCGGGTGGCGCGTCGGCGTCCCGACCTGATCGTGCTCGACCTGCAATTGCCGGGCAAGGACGGGCTGGATATCTGTCGCGCACTGCGCGCCCGCGACGATGCGCCGGCGATCCTGATGCTGACCGCGCGCGTCGATGAAATCGATCGCCTGCTCGGTCTTGAACTGGGCGCCGACGATTACGTGTGCAAACCCTTTTCGCCGCGCGAGATTGTGGCCCGCGCCAAGTCCATCCTGCGGCGCCTGCAACCGCACACCGCCAGTCCTGGCGTCGTCCACCTGGGTCGGCTGTCACTGCACCCCGAGGCCCACATCGCGACCATCGACGACCAGCCACTGGCGCTGACGCCGATCGAGTTTGCGTTGCTGGTGGCCATGGTCGAACAGCCGTCACGCGTGTGGTCGCGCGCACAACTGCTGGAGCGGGCGCGCGGCAGCGATTTTGCCGGCTACGAACGAAACATGGACAGTCACATCAAGAACCTGCGGCGCAAGCTGCGCGAGCGGTTGGGCGACGCCGACCCGATCCGCAGCATCTATGGCGTTGGCTACGGACTGGACAGCGGCTGTTTCAACTGATCGTGCAGCCAGCCGCTAGCGGATGTAGTGATCCAGCAAGAGCAGCGTGAAGATGCCCATCAGGTAGACGATGGAATAACCGAAAGTCTTCATCGGCAATCCGGGCTTGGGCGCGAACTTGAGCATCGCCGCGTAATACAGGAACACTGCACCGAGGATCAAGGCTCCGGCGAGGTAGATCAGGCCGCTCATGCCGAAGACAAACGGCAGGATGCTGGTGATCAGCAGCAGCACCGTATACAGCAACACCTGCGTGCGCGTGTACTCCACGCCATGCGTCACCGGCAGCATCGGCACATCCACCGCGGCGTATTCCTTGTGCCGCTCGATCGCCAGCGCCCAGAAGTGCGGCGGCGTCCAGATGAAGATGATCAGGAACAGCAGCAGCGCGTGCGGATCGACCTGCCCGGTGATCGCCGCCCAGCCGAGCACCGGCGGTGCGGCGCCGGCGGCGCCACCGATGACGATGTTCTGCGGCGTGGCGCGCTTGAGAAACAGCGTGTAGATGCCGGCATAGCCGATCAGCGCGCACTGCGTCAGCACGGCGGTCAGCGGGTTCACCAGAAACCATAGCACCGCGAATCCGGCGAGCCCGATCGCCGTGGCAAAAGCGATGGACTGGGTCATGCTCAGCGTGCCCGTGACCAGGGGCCGGCCGCAGGTCCGCGCCATGCGCGCGTCGATGTTGTGGTCGATGATCTGGTTGACCGCCGCCGCCGAAGCCGCCTGTAGCGTGATCCCCAGTGTGCCCCACAACAGCAGATTCAACGGCGGCATGCCGGGCACGGCCAGGAACATGCCGATGATCGCGGTGAAGACGATCAGCATGACCACGCGCGGCTTGCACAGCTCGTAGTACTCGTGCAGGTAGACCCGCAGGCTGGAGCGTTCCAGTGCTTGCGTTGGAGGGGTCACGCTTGTCGCTTCCACACGAAGAAATTCACCGTGACCATCACCATCAACAGGATTGCCGCACCGGCGTTGTGCATGTCGGCCAGTGCCAGCGGCAGTTGCAGCTCGACGATGCTGATACCGATGCCGACTTGCAAGGCCAGCGCCGCCAGCACTGCCACTCCGAGCCGGCGCCAGACTGCGGCCTGCTTGTTCAGCAGCACGATGCCGAGCAGCAACAGCACCGCCGTCACCGTCAATGCACCCAGGCGATGGAAAAAGTGGATCGTCACGCGCGCGCGGTTGTCCAGCACACCGTATTCATAGTTGATGTTGAGTCCGCGCCACAGCGTGAAGGCCTCGCGCACGTCGGTTTGCGGCCAGTAACTGCCGTGGCAGGTGGGAAAATCCGGACAGGCGAGCGCAGCGTAATTGCTGCTGGTCCAGCCGCCGAGGAAGATCTGGCAGGCGAGCACGATCAGTCCCAGCGCGGCCAGCAGGCGCAGACCGCGCGGCTGCATCGCCGCAGCCACCACCGCGCTGCCGGTGTTCTTGAGCGCGACCCAGGCCTGGCGCTCATTGCGCGGCTCGCGTGTCGATGCCGCCGCGCCGGCCAGCGCGGCCTTGCGCGCACGCAGCGATAATCGCATCCACAGCAACAGCGACAATGTCGTCATGCCGCCGAGCAGGTGTCCGGTCACGACCAGCGGCTTGAGCTGCCAGGTCACGGTCCACATGCCGAGCATGCCCTGGAACACCACCAGCGCCACCAGCACCCACGGCAGTACGCGCGGGAGATTCTGCCGGCGCATGAACGCCGACATCAGCGCCATCGTGACGATCAGCAGACCCAGCGTCGACGCCAGGTAGCGGTGGATCATCTCCTTCCACGCCTTGGGCGCCTCGACCGGGCGCGAAGGGTATTTCTGCTCGGCTGCAGCGACCGCGTGCGCGGCTTCGGGCACGACCAGGTGGCCATAACAGCCGGGCCAGTCGGGACAGCCAAGTCCGGCATCCGACAAACGCACAAATGCGCCGAACACGATGACGATGAAGCAGAGCGCGAGCGCGAGCGTATTGATGCGTGAGAACCAGGACATGGGCTTTACGGATTGGCGGGGGGGGAGATCTGCAGGGGGCCGGATTTTACCGCATCCATCGACAGCTTCAGGAGCGTCTTGATGTCCTTGAGCAAGCCCTTGGATTCGGACTGCGCCGCCGGATAGGTCATCACCCAGTTGGCGCGCGTGTCCGTGAGATAGATCGCATCCGGTTCGACCGGCTTGAAGAAATCGACCGCACGTTCTCCGGTGGCGCCGGTGTCGGCCAGATACAGCAGATCGGGATTTTCTGCGGACAGCAGGTCGCGCGCCGAGCGCAGGGCTTGCAGGTCGGGCGCGATATAGACGCGCTGCAGCCGTATCGTGTCCTGGTTGAGCAGGATGCGGATCTGGCGGATCTGGTGGATCTTGGCCCGGCAGGCATCATCGCAGTGTTCGCCAGCGAAAAAAATGTAACTCCAGCGCTTGGTCAGCACCGAGGTATCGACGCGGCGGCCGTCAAGTTCGGTGAATTGGATGTGCGGGAGCGGCCGTGCCGGCGTCATCAGCACGCCGTAATTGGTCTTGCCGCGGGGCTGGAGCTGCGGAAACACGAAGTGCAGCAGGTAGCCGGCGGCCATCGGCGCGATGAACAACAGCGCCAGCAGGATGAGCGTACGGCGGTTCTGGTGGTTGATGGGGGCGTCAGTCATCGGTACGTTTGATCTTGAGTTTGATAAACAGGGCCAGCAGGGTCACGGCCAGCGCAAACCATTGTGCGGCATAGGCGTAGTGCCGCATTGGCGGAAAGCCGGTGTTGAAATCCCATTCGCGCACATAGCCGCCGGGCGCGCTGGCGTTGAGCAGAAGCAGGCCCTGCGCCACCGGCTCGCCGAGGGCGCAAGCCAGATCCTGCTCGCGCGGGTACATCATCAGCACCGGATAATGCGCCGCTTTTTCGCAGGGCGGCGTGCCGCCCAGGCGCAGCCCCGGTTGCGGAAACTCGCGCCAGTACCCATCGACCTCGGTCAGGCCGTCGGGCGCGGGCAGTTGCGGCAAGGGCTGGCCTTCGGCGACGCGCGGGATCCAGCCGCGATCGACCATCACCAGCGTGCCGCCCTGCAACCGCAGCGGCGTCCACACCTCGTAGCCCGGTCGCTCGTGGCTGATGCGGTTGTCGAGCAGGACCTGGCGTCGGGCATCGTAATAACCGCGGGTGTGAACATGCAGCACCGTACCGGTCGCCGCCTGCACCGGGTTGAAGGCGGTGGCCGGCGCCGCCAGCACCGCCGCATAGCGCTGGCGCAGGTCGCGCTTCTCATGCCCGCGCCGGATCTGCCAGAACCCCAGTGCCAGCAGCAGCGCCGTCGTCACCAGCACCACGACGACGGACACCGCGGAAGCCTTGAACCGCAGACGTCCCATCAGCAGCCCCACCCGCTCTGGGTTTTCAGC
>DATMTG010000358.1:0-9940 GCA_035565075.1 Stenotrophobium sp. | reverse complement strand
TAAAATGAAACAAGAAAATTCCAGTCAAAGCGGAGAGCGGGTGGCCGAAAAAAGCCCTCGCGGCTTCGACAAGACACGCTCCGCCGCCGAGGCGATCGCGCAGCTGCGCGACGGCATGACCGTCGGCATCGGCGGCTGGGGCCCGCGGCGCAAGCCGATGAGCCTCGTGCGCGAAATCCTGCGCTCGCCGCTGAAAGACCTCACGGTCGTGTCCTACGGCGGCCCCGATGTCGGCATGCTTTGCGCCGCCGGCAAGGTCAAGAAGCTGGTCTTCGCGTTCGTGACGATGGACGCGATTCCGCTGGAGCCGTACTACCGCAAGGCGCGCGAGAGCGGCGCGCTCGAGGTGATGGAAGTCGACGAAGGCATGTTCGAGTGGGGCCTGCGCGCCGCTGGCATGCGCATGTCGTTCCTGCCGACGCGCGTGGGTCTGGCGACCGACGTGCTGAAAAACAATCCGGGCATCAAGACCATCACCTCACCCTACGACGACGGCGAAGTCTACGTCGCGATGCCGGCGCTGAAACTCGACGCCGCGCTGATCCACGTCAACGAGTCCGACCGCCTCGGCAACACGCTGGTGCGCGGCCACGATGTGTTCTTCGACCACCTGTTCGCACGCGCGTCCGCGCACACCATCGTCAGCACCGAAGTGCTGCACGACCGGCTGGCGGTCGATGCCGAGACCGCGAAGCAGAACCCGTTCGAGCGGTATCTCGTGCAGAGCGTGGTGCATGCGCCCTGCGGCGCGCATCCGACCTATTTCGGTCCGAACTACGGTCTGGACATGGAGCATCTCAAGCTCTACAACGCCTCGGCCGGCGAAGAGGGCGGCTGGCAGAAATACATGGACGAGTTCGTCGACATCGGCGAGGCGGCGTATCTGGCCAAGGTCGGTGGTGCAGAGCGCATCGCCAAACTGAAACTGCCGGTGTACTGAAATGAGTGAACCCATTACGCTGGCAGAACTGATGATCGTCGCGTCCGCCGAGGCGTGGCGCGGTAACGGCGAAGTGCTCGCCTCCGGCATCACCACCATCCCGCGCCTCGGCGCATCGCTGGCCAAGATGACGCACTCGCCCGAGCTGCTGATGACCGACAGCGAGTCGTATCTGGTCAGCGAGCCGGTGCCGATCGGTCCGCGCGGCGACTACGTGCCGAAGTACGAAGGCTACATGGGCTTCGAGCGTGTGTTCGAATGCGTCTGGGGTGGCAAACGCCACGCCATGATCGGGCCGACCCAGATCGACCGCTGGGGCCAGACCAACCTGTCGGTGGTCGGCGATTACAAAAAACCCAAGGCCGCGGTGCTGGGCGTGCGCGGCCTGCCCGGCAACAGCATCTGC
The DNA here is from genome assembly GCA_035565075.1 of Stenotrophobium sp. Lineage (GTDB taxonomy): Bacteria > Pseudomonadota > Gammaproteobacteria > Nevskiales > Nevskiaceae > Stenotrophobium. The sequence continues at coordinate 8,594 of DATMTG010000358.1, read as the reverse complement.
CACATCAATTCCTTCTTTGTGCCGTTCCACAATGCGCGCGTGTTCGTGGCGGGCGAAGTGGATATGGTCTCCGGCGTCGGTTACAAGGCCGAGCGCTGGGACAAGGGCATGAAGGCGGACTACGCCGATATACGCATCGTTGTCACCAATCTCTGCGTGATCGACTTCGGTGGCCGCGACCACGCCGCGCGCGTGACCTCGCTGCATCCGGGCGTCACTTTCGAACAGGTGCAGGCCGCCACCGGCTTCCCGCTGCTCAAGGCCGACGACCTGTGCGAAACGCCAATGCCGACGCCGGAACAACTGGCGATCATCCGCAAGCTCGATCCGCACAACCTGCGCGGCAAGGTGCTGAAGGACGATCCGCCGGCGGTCAAGAGCGCTGCATGAACGCACCCGTACTCGATGGCTGGTTCACGCTCGACGCAAAAGCGCCGCAGCTGATCGGTTCGCGCTGCACGACCTGCGGCACCTATTACTTTCCCCGGCAGAAAAATTTCTGCCGCAATCCGGATTGCGCCGGCGAATCCTTAGAGGACACGCCGCTGTCGCGCAGCGGCACGCTGTGGTCATTCACCAACGCCGCCTACCAGCCGCCCGAACCGTACGTGCAGGTGGACAAGGATGCGTTCGTGCCATTCGCCATCGCCGCGGTCGAGCTGGCAAAAGAAAAGATGATCGTGCTGGGGCAGGTTGCCGCCGGGGTCGGTGTCGGATCGCTCAGGGCCGGCATGGCCATGGAGCTGATTCTCGAGCCGCTGGCCGACGGCAAGCTGACCTGGAAATGGAAACCCGCGGCATGAGCACGAACAAGGACATCGCCATCCTCGGCGTCGGCATGCATCCCTGGGGCAAGTGGGGGCGCAACTTCGTCGAATACGGTGTGGTCGCCGCGCGTGCCGCGCTGAAAGACGCCGGCGTCAACTGGCGCGATGTGCAGTTCGTCTCCGGCGCCGCGACGATCCGCAACGGCTATCCGGGCCAGGTGGCCGGCGCCACGTTCGCACAGGCGCTCGGCTGGCAGGGTGCGCAGGTCAATACCTCCTACGCCGCCTGCGCGTCCGGCTCGCAGGCACTGGCTGCCGCGCGCTCCAAGATTCTCTCCGGCGAATGCGAAGTCGCGCTGGTGATCGGCTCGGACACCACGCCCAAGGGTTTTCTCAAGCCGCAGCCCGGCGAGCGCCCGGACGACCCGGACTGGGTGCGTTTCCGTCTCGGCATCACCAACCCCACGTATTTCGCGCTGTATGCGCGCCGCCGCATGGAAATGTACGGTGACACGCAGGCCGATTTCGCCTTGGTGAAAGTGAAAAATGCCGAGCACGGATTTACCAATATCAACGCGCGCTACCGCAAGAAATTCTCGGCGGATGAAGTGGCGGCCTCGGCGATGGTCGCCGACCCGCTGCGCCTGATGGACATCTGCGCCACCTCCGACGGCGCCGCCGCGATCATCGTCTCGAGCCTCGATTACGCGAAACGAATCGGCAAGACGAATGCGCCGCGTGTCGCCGCGATCTCGACGGTGACGCCGACCTTCGCCTCGGAGATCGTCGAGATGCCGGACATCGCCACCGACTCCGCCGTCGCCGTGCCGGCGCAGAGCTTCCGTGCCGCGCTGCCACGCAAAGCGTACGAGGAGGCTGGCATCGGTCCCAGGGATGTGAGTTTCGCCGAAGTCTATGACCTGTCGACGGCACTGGAGCTGGACTGGATCGAGGACCTGCAACTCTGCGCGCGGGGCGATGCCGCGAAGCTGGTGCGCGAAGGCGCGACCAGGATCGGTGGCCGCTTGCCGATCAATCCTTCCGGCGGCCTGGCCTGTTTCGGCGAGGCGGTACCGGCGCAAGCGCTGGCGCAGGTCTGCGAGCTGACCTGGCAGTTGCGCGGGCAGGCCGGCGAGCGCCAGATTGCGAACGCCAAGGTCGGCATCACCGCCAATCAAGGTTTGTTCGGACATGGCTCGTCCGTGATCGTGAAGCGCTGAGATGAAGACCGCACTCACTGAACTGCTCGGCTGCCGCTATCCCATCGTGCAGACCGCGATGGGCTGGGTCGCCGACAGCAAGCTGGTGATCGCTACCAGCAACGCCGGCGGTTTCGGCTTTCTCGCCGCCGCCACCATGTCGACCGAACTGCTGACGCAGGAGATCGCTGCGGTGCGCGCAAGCACCGATGCGAAATTCGGCGTGAATTTCCACATGTTCCAGCCCAACGCCGCCGAGGTCATCGAGCTGGTGCTGAAGAACAGCGACCGCGTGCGCGCGGTGTCTTATGGTCGCGGTCCGGACGCAAAAACCATCAAGCGTTTCAAGGATGCCGGCGTGCTGTGCATGCCCACGGTTGGCGCGCTCAAGCATGCGCAGAAGGCGGTGGAGCTGGGAGCCGACATCATCACCATCCAGGGCGCCGAAGGCGGCGGTCACACCGGCTCGGTGCCGACGACCTTGCTGTTGCCGCAGGTACTGGAGGCGGTGAGAGTGCCGGTCGTCGCCGCTGGTGGGTTCTACAACGGTCGCGGCCTGGCCGGCGCACTCGCGTTCGGCGCCGCCGGTATTGCGATGGGCACGCGCTTTCTCATGACCAGCGACTCGCCAGTGCCGCGCGCGACCTTGCAGAAATATATCGACGTGAAAGAGCCGGCGAAAATCCGCGCCTCCACCGCGGTCGACGGCATGCCACAGCGCATGATCGACAACCCCTTCCTGCTGCGCCTCGAAAGCGGCGGTCTGGTTCACCGCCTGTTCGTGGCGCTGACCAGCGCCTGGCGCTGGCGCCAGCACACCGGCATGTCGATTGCGCACATGGCCAAAACTTTTTTTGCCGCGCTGCGCGAGGGCGACGGCGCGATCCAGACCATGATGGCTGCGAATGCGCCGGTGCTGATCCAGCGCGCGATGGTCCAAGGCCGGCCCGATGAAGGCGTCCTGCCCAGCGGACAGGTCGCGGCCAATATTGCGGCGCTGCCCAGCGTCGCAGAACTCATCCAGAACATCGTCGTCGAGGCCGGGCAGAGGCTCGCCGCGCTGACCGAGCAGAGGTAAGCATGAACAACGGCTTCAGCACCACGCTTCACGACGGCATCGCCGAGATCGTGATCAACCGCCCGCCCGTCAACGCGCTCAACGACGCCGGCTGGCACGCGCTCGCCGATGAAATCATCCGCGCCGGCAACGATCCTGCCGCGCGCGTGATCGTGCTGCGCGCCGAAGGCCGCGGCTTCTGCGCGGGCGTCGACATCAAGGAGCTGGACAAGGAGCCGGAGCGTATCGTCTCGGTCAACGCCGGCAACTATCGCAGCTTCGAGGCGGTGCACCGCAATCCGCTGCCGGTGATCGTCGCCGTGCACGGATTCGTCCTCGGCGGCGGCATCGGCCTGGCCGGCGCGGCCGACATCGTCGTCGCCTCGGATTGCGCCACGTTCGGCGTGCCGGAAGTCGATCGCGGTGCGATGGGCGGCGGCGCGCACCTGCAACGCCTGTTCCCGGTGCAGAAGGTCCGCATGATGTATTTCACCGGAGAATCCATCACCGCGGCCGAGGCCTATCGCCTGGGCGCGATCGAAAAAGTCGTGCCCAGATCCGAGTTGCGCGAGACGGCGCTGGCCATCGCCCGCAGCATCGCGGCCAAGAGCACGGTGATGATCAGGCTCGCCAAGGAATCGCTCAACGGTATCGAGGACGGCAATCTCGAAAACAAATATCGCTGGGAGCAGGGTTTCACGCTCCAGGCCTACATGAGCAAGGACTCCGCCGAAACCCGCCGCGCCTTCGTCGAGAAGCGCGATGCGAATTTCGGCGCGGACAAAAAAGGGTAGCCCATGCACCTCCAATACACCGACAAGCAGAACGCATTCCGCGCCGAGATCCGTGCGTGGCTGGCCGCCAACGTGCCGAAGAAAGCGCTCACCAGCTTCGACACCGAAGCGGGTTTTGCCGAGCACCGTGCGTGGGAACACAAGCTCAACGAAGGCCACTGGAGCGCAGTGACCTGGCCGCGTGAATTGGGCGGTCGCGGCTGCGACCTCATCGAGTGGCTGATTTTCGAGGAAGAATACTGGCGCGCGAACGCGCCGCTGCGCGTCAACCAGAACGGCATCTTCCTGCTCGCGCCGACGCTGATGGAATACGGAACGGCCGAGCAGAAGGCGCGCTTCCTGCCGCGCATGGCGGCCGGCGACGACATCTGGGCGCAGGGCTGGTCGGAGCCGGGCGCCGGTTCGGACATGGCGGCGATCCGCTGCAAGGCGACGCGTGATGGCGACCACTATGTCATCAACGGTCAGAAAATATGGTCGACGCGCGCGGTCTACGCCGACTGGTGCTTCGGCCTGTTCCGCAGCGATCCCGAATCCAGCCGGCATCACGGCCTGACGTTCGTGCTGCTGCCACTGAACCTGCCGGGCATCACCATCCGCCCGATCAAGCAGCTCAACGGCCTGCCGGGATTCGCCGAAATCTTCTTCGACAACGTGCGCGTGCCGGTGGCCAACCGGCTCGGCGACGAAGGCGCCGGCTGGAGCATCGCCATGGCCACCGCCGGCTTCGAGCGCGGCCTGATGCTGCGTTCGCCCGCGCGCTTCCAGAAAACCGCGCAGAACCTGATCGAGCTGTACCGGCGTCACCGCGACACCGCCGATGCCGACCCCGCTATCCGCGACGCCGTGCTCAAGAGCTGGATGGACACCGAGGCCTACACGCTGGCGACCTACCGCACGGCCTGCCGCCTGGCCAAGGGCGGCAAGATCGGCGCCGAGGCCAGCACCAACAAGATTTTCTGGTCGGAACTCGATCTGCGCATGCACGAGACCGCGATGCAGATCCTCGGCGCGCGCGCCGAACTCATGCCGGAGTCGCCGGACGCCGGCGACATCGACAACTGGCTCGACGGCTTCCTGTTCGCGCAGGCCGGGCCGATCTATGCCGGCACCAACGAGATCCAGAGAAACATCATTGCCGAGCGCATGCTCGGGCTGCCGAGAGCATAGTCATGGACTTCACTTTCGAGTCACAGCAGCAGGATTTCCGCGACGCCGTGCGCCGGTTCCTGGTGGTCGAGGCCGCGCCGGAGATGCTGCGCGAATTCTGGGAGACCCAGAGCGGCCGCTCCGCGGAGATGCGCGCCAAGGTCACCGAGCAGGGCCTGACGGCACTGTCGGTGCCGGAAGAATTCGGCGGCATGGGCCTGAACGATCTCGACTGGGTGCTGATCCTGCAGGAACTGGGATATCACGGCATTCCCGATTCGCTGTCCGACGCGGCTTACCTGGCGGTGGACATCCTCAACCAGCTGCCGGCCTCGGTGGCCCTGCGCAAGGAATGGCTGCCGCGCATGGTCGAGGGCCGCGCCCGCATCGCGGTCGCGCATCCGGTCAATCCGTTCGTTGCCGACGCCGCCATTGCTGACCTGCTGCTGCTCTGGCACGACGACGAAATCCATGCGCTGAAACCGGCGCAGGCGAAACTGTCGCACAACCCCAGCATCGACCAGTCGCGCCGGCTCTACAAGATCGAGTGGACGCCGACGGCTGCGTCGCGCCTGTGCGATGCCGCGACCGGCAAGCCGATCTGGGAGGATGCGTTCAACCGCGCCACGCTGTCGGTGGCCTCGCAACTGCGCGGCCTGGCGCGACGCATGATGGACCTGGGCATCGACTACAGCGCGCAGCGCAAGCAGTTCGGCAAGCCGGTGGGCTCGTTCCAGGCGATCAAGCACCAGATGGCGGATATCGCGGTGAAGATCGAGTTCGCCGGCCCGGTGATTCATCGCGCGGCCTATGCGATGGCGCACCGACTGCCGCAGCGCGCCGTGCATGTCTCGCACGCCAAGCTGGCCGCCGCCGAGGCGGCGCTGCTGGCGGCGCGCAACAGCCTGCAGGCCCACGGCGCGATGGGCTATACCTGGGAAGCCGATCTGCAGATGTTCATGAAGCGGGCCTGGGCGCTGGAGTCGGCCTGGGGTACGCGCGCGTTTCACAAGAGCCGCATCGCGGCCGCGGTGCTGGCCGATGGCGCAGCGCTGGGGCCTGGCGAAACTTTCAACTGACCTGAAATCGAGAACACACATGGCAGAAGCGTATATCGTCGATACCCTGCGCACGCCGACCGGCAAGCGCAAGGGCAGCCTCGCCCACATGCACGGCGCGGACCTGGGCGCACACGCGCTCAAGGCGCTGGTCGCGCGCAACGCGATCCCCGCCGAAGATTACGACGACGTGATCTTCGGCTGCCTCGACGCGATCGGCCCGCTGGCCGGCAACATCGCCCGCACCAGCTGGCTTGCCGCCGGTCTGCCGTTGCACGTGCCCGGAGTGACCATCGACCGTCAGTGCGGCTCGTCGCAGCAGGCGGTGCATTTTGCCGCGCAGGCGGTGATGTCCGGCACGCAGGACGTGGTCATCGCCGGCGGTGTGCAGACGATGACGCAGATTCCCATCGGCTCGGCCATGGTCTGCGCCAAGCCGCTCGGCTTCAGCGATCCGTTCTCCGGCAGCAAGGGCTGGGTCGCGCGCTTCGGCAGCCAGCCGGTGTCGCAGTTCCACGGCGCGCAGCTGATCGCCGACAAGTGGGGCATCTCGCGCCTCGACATGGAAAAGTTCGCGCTCGAATCGCATCGCCGCGCGCGCCAGGCGCAGGCCGAGGGCCGCTTCGATCGCGAGATCGTCGAGTGCGAGGGGCTGAAGATCGACGAGACCGTGCGCGATACCTCGCTGGAGCAGATGGCCAAGCTCGAGCCGCTGGCGCCCGGTGGCACCATCACCGCCGGCGTGTCCTCGCAGACCGGCGATGCCTCGTCGGCGATGCTGATCGTGTCCGAGCGCGCGCTGAAGAAATACGGCCTCAAGCCGCGCGCGCGCATCCATCACATGAGCGTTTACTCCGACGACCCGATCTTCATGCTCTCGGCGCCGATCCCGGCGACGCAGCAGGCGCTGAAGAAATCCGGCATGAAGCTGCAGGACATCGACCTCGTCGAAATCAACGAGGCGTTTGCGCCGGTGGTGCTGGCCTGGCTCAAGGACACCGGCTATCCGCACGCGCAGACCAACGTCAACGGCGGCGCCATCGCGCTGTCGCACCCGCTCGGCGCCACCGGCGTCAAGCTGATGACCACGCTGCTGCACGAGCTGGAGCGCAGCGGCAAGCGCTACGGCCTGCAGACCATGTGCGAGGGCGGCGGCGTCGCCAACGTGACCATCATCGAGAGACTGTGAACATGGGTATCTGCAACAACCGCAGCATCGTCATCACCGGCGCCGGCGCGGGACTCGGCCGCGGCTACGCGCTGGCGATCGCCGCCGAAGGCGGCAGCGTCGTGGTCAACGACATCAAGCGCGAAGCGGCCGATGCCGTGGTCGCCGAGATCAAGGCCGCGGGCGGCCAGGCCATCGCCAGTAGCGACGACATCACCACCATGGCCGGTGCGCAGGCGATCGTCGACGCCGGCGTGCGGGCGTTCGGCGACGTGCACGGCGTCGTCAACAACGCCGGTGTCGTGCGCGACCGCATGTTCGCCAGCATGAGCGAGGACGAGTGGGACATGGTGATCCGCGTCCATCTCAAGGGTCATTTCTGCATCGCCAACACGCTGGTCAAGCGCTGGCGCGATCAGGTCAAGGCCGGCCAGAAAGTCGACGGCCGCATCGTCAACACCAGTTCCGGTGCCGGACTTCAGGGCAATATCGGCCACTCGAACTACTCGGCGGCGAAAGGCGGCATCGCCGCGCTGACGCTGGTGCAGGCAGCGGAACTCGGGCGCTACGGCATTACCGCCAATGCGCTGGCCCCGGCCGCGCGCACCGGCATGACCGAAGGCCCGTTCGGCGAGCTGATGAAGAAACCGACCGACGGCAGCTTCGATCACTACGCGCCGGAGAACGTCGCGCCGCTGGTGGTCTGGCTGTGCAGCCCGCTGTCGGCACACGTCAGCGGCAAGGTGTTCGAGGTCGAGGGCGGCAAGGTCTCGATCGCCAGCGGCTGGAAGACCGGCATCGTGCGCGACAAGAAAGCGCGCTGGAATCCGGCCGAGCTGACCGACGCGATTGACGCGCTGATTGCAGAATCACCGAAGGCGCAGAAGGTTTACGGCACCTGATAGTTTCAAGTGATGCAAGTGACGTGAATCAGTCCGAATGTGGCACATGATTTTCCCTGAAAGCCGTCGTCGAAAATGACGAATGCGAACGCTCAGTCATTCGCGAGCTAGCGGCAATTAATCGACCCTCGTAGTCCGACGCGCTTACCAGTCTTTAGGGCGGCTAGTCTCAGAAAAATTTCGAGACATTCTTGTTTCGAAAATGCCATCCATCCTGAACGATGAACCTTACGGCACGGAGTGCTGCTGTAACGCGATTAAGCGCGGTGTTACTTTGTCACCAGTACTATAATTGTGGTGGTCGCGGGCAGGATTGGCAGACCTAACAGTACATTTCAGCACTGACAGCGACTGGTTAGTTACCACCCAAATCAGCGTAGAGCGAGGAGTGGAGGCTATGCGTGAATGAAGTTCAATCGGCGTCGCTCACCATCTGGCGAGATCGATTTGTTTTTACATCGCCAACATTTGTAGGGGAGCAAAGCTGCCGGCCATCGACT
>DATMTG010000357.1:0-4553 GCA_035565075.1 Stenotrophobium sp. | reverse complement strand
CGCGCTGCGCGCAAGCGCTAGGCCGCGGCCCTGTTCCAGCGCACCTGGCGTTCCAGCGCAGCGAGGTACAGCGCCATCGCAAAGCCGAAGCTGGTGAACAGGCTCATGACGAAATAGATCCAGCACCGCTTCATGCCGCGGCGCGGGCCGTCGATGATGGTCCACAGCGGAAACAGGAACGTGTTGGTGATGATGAGATCCTGCGAGCCGGAGCCGGCCGCCGGGTTGGTGAACAGCAGCTTGGTGAAGTGGACCCAGCCGTAGTCGTTCGGGTAACTGAACACGTACTGGATGTTGAAGTACCAGCCGAGACACACCGAGGTCACGGCAAAGGCGTAGTACACCGCCTCCAACGCGGAGACGCGCGAGCCGCTCCAGCCCGGCTTGTACAGGTAGGCGTTGAACTTGAAGAACAGCGCCACGGTGAGCAAACCCAGAGCAGCATGAATCAGCAACGATGTCATCGTGCATCCTCCGTTCCATCGGCGGCTGCGGACTCGCCCCGCCTCATTCTGTTTAAACTGCCGGCATGGACAGAATAACGTGGGACCGGCGCCTCGAACATCCGTGCGTCGGACTCCAACTGAGAGTCATAAGTGACTGTTGGAATGATTCCCCATGGTTTCGGGCTTGCCCCATCCGGGACGAATAAAGGTTCGCACCTTGAACGGAGCTTGACTGCAATGGCGTTAACATCAGCCTCTCGCCAAAGGACACCGCGATGAACATCGAAGGCCAGATCAGGTTCAGCATCGTCGAGCAGACACCCGAGCGCGTCGCCGGCGAGATGCCGGTACAGGCCGGCATTCTCAACCCCTTCGGCACCGTGCACGCCGGGGCGATGATCTGGTTTGCGGACGTCTGCGCCACCCTGCTGGCCGCCGGTTCAGCCGAACTCAGCCCGGGCATGAAGGGTTTTCCGCTGGCGATCAACCTCAACACCAATCTGGTCGGCAACCAGACCAGCGGCACGCTGCGCGCGGTATCGACCTTCATCAAGCGCGGACGCACGGTCAGCGTGGTGCGCACGCTGGTGAGCGGCGATGGCGACAAGCTGCTGGTCGAACTCACCAGCAATCACGTGCTGTCAAAATAGCCGGCACAAGGGTCGGTTATCCTTCACGCAGATCGTCGCCCGCACCTTTATGAGCACCATTCTCGCCACGCCACGCACCCTCAACGATTTGCCGCATCCTCCGGGCCTGCCGTTTTTCGGCAACGCGCTGGCGATGCAGCCGCGCCATTTCCATCTCAAGATCGAACAGTGGGCGCAAGCGTACGGACGCCTGTTCACGCTCAGGATGGGGCCCAAGCGCTGGCTGGCGGTGAACGACACCGCACTGGCGCAACAGATCCTGCGCGACCGGCCGGACGGCTTCCGGCGCGTCAGCAATCTCGAGCCGATCGCACAGGAGCTGGGCCTGAACGGCCTGTTCTCCTCCGAGGGCGACTACTGGCGTGAGCAGCGCCGTATCTGGATGGCCTCGCTCAACGCCACCCAGCTACGCCGCTTCCACGAACAACTGGCGGAGATTACCGGCAAGCTGCTGGCGCGCTGGCGCGGTGCGGCGGACCGCGGCGAGGCGGTGGACGTGGCGCACGACCTGATGCGCTACACGGTAGACGTGACGATGCGCTTCGCACTCGGTCACGAGTCGGATACCCTGGAGCGCGACGACGACGTCATCCAGCGCCATCTGGACAAGATTTTTCCGGCGGTGAACGAGCGCCTGACGTCGCTGTTCCCGTACTGGCGCCACTTCAAGCTGCCGCGCGATTACGAACTCGATCGCGCGCTGACGGCGTTGCGCATCGAAGTGAACAAGCTGGTCGACCAGGCCCGGCAACGCCTGCGCGAGCAGCCGGCGCTGCGTGAAGCGCCGACCTGCTTCCTCGAAGCGCTACTGGCCGCGCAGCACCAGGAAGGCTCAGCAATCAGCGACGGCACCGTCAGCGCCAACGTGCTCACCGCACTGCTGGCCGGAGAGGACACCACCGCCAATTCGCTGGCCTGGCTGATCCATCACTGCTGCGAGCGGCCGGATATCTTCGCCGCGATGCAGGCCGAGGCGCAGGCGTTTCTCGGCGCAGCCGAGATCCCGCGCGCCGACCGCTTCCCGCACCTGCTGCCGCAGACCGATGCCGCCATCAACGAGACGCTGCGCCTGAAGCCGGTGGCGCCGTTCTTCTTCCTCGAAGCCCTGCGCGACACGACACTCGATGGCCTGCCCATTGCCGCCGGCACGCGCCTGATGCTGCTGCTGCGCACCGCGGCCGGCAGCGCGCCCAGCAGCGTACCGACGCCGCGCTTCGATCCCCGGCCCGACGACCCCGACAAGGCCGGGGGCGGCCCCGGCCGCGCACCGACCCTGCCTTTCGGGTATGGTCCGCGCATGTGTCCCGGCCGCAACCTCGCATTGGCGGAAATGCGCAGCGTGGCGCTGATGCTGGCACGACATTTCGACCTGGAGGCGGTGCCGCAGGCGCAGCCCGTGAGCGAAGTCATCAGCTTCACGCTGGTGCCCCACCATCTGCGCGTGCGCTTCCAGCGACGCAACCCGGCACCCTGAGATGAGAAAACGTGACGATTTTCCCGACACGGCCGACGACGATACCGACGAAGGCCCAAGCAAGACCCAGATCAAGAACGCGATGCTGGATCTGCAGGCGCTCGGCCTCTCGCTGCTGCAACTGACCGATCCGCAGCTGGATGAACTGGTGACGGATGAGACCCTGCGCGGTGCGTTGCACGATCTGCGCCGGATCAAGAGCCACAGCGCGCACAAGCGGCAGGTGCAGTACGTCGGCAAGCTGCTGCGAGATTTCGACGTCGCGCCGTTCCGCACGGCGGTCGCCACCCTGCAGGCCGGCAAGGCGCGGGACGCACGCGATTTCCAGGTGATCGAACACTGGCGCGAGCGGCTGCTGTCCGGCGATGCCGGCTGGACCGAGTGGATCGCGGCGCAGCCGGCGGGCAACACCAAGGCGCTGCAATCGCTGGTGCGCGAGGCGCGGCATGAGCATGCCACAGCGGCCGACGGCAAGGGCCGCGCCTATCGTGAACTGTTCCGGCAGCTACGCTCGGTGCTGCAGGCGCAACCGGACACCGTGCAACCGAGCCGATGATCGCAGGAGGAATGCCCATGACATCGCCCCAGGATACAGCCCAGGAGTCCGGCATGGCCGGAACCTGCCCGTTCACTTTCAACTTCGATCCGGCCACGTTCAAGGTCGGCGATACGGTGAGCTACCGCGACCCGAAATTCAGCGGCATGCCGTTCGTGGCGCGAATCACCGCGGTACACGACGACCACATCGAGATCATCGATGACAGCGAACCCGACCGCACCCTGCGCGCGACGCGCGAAAGCCGTCCGGTGGTGGTGAGTGGCTAAGCGCCGCGCGCGGCGCTACTTCACATCCTTGCAGACGGCCGAAGCGTCGGCCTGCTTGAGATACGCGATCAGGTCGGCGCGATCCTGCGGGTCGGGAATGCCGGCATAACCCATCGCGGTGCCGGGCACCATTTTCATCGGGTTGGTGAGGAATCGATCCAGAGTCTTGGCGTTCCAGACGATGCCGGATTTCTTCATCGCTTCCGAATAGGCGAATCCCTTCACGCTGCCGGCGCGCCGCCCGAACAGGCCGCAGTGCCTGGGGCCGGTGCGGTCGTAGGTCAGGGAGTGGCAGGCGCCACAGCGGGCGTAAACCAGTTCGCCTTTCTTCGCGTTGCCGTGCAGCGCCGCATCAGGCGTTGCGGCGGGCGCAGTGCCCGCCGCAAGCATCAGGGCAACACCGGACAGCAGTGTCGCGAGCGTCTTCATGTCAGACCATGAACGCGGAAGGCACCGGCTCTTCGCCCAGCGCGTTGCGCAGGATCGCCCAGTGCATGGCCTCGTCGCCGAGGATACTGGCAGCCGCCTTGGCCAGATCGCGGTTGCCGAACACCGGCACGGCGCCGAGATAGGCGCTGACCGCGCCTTGTTCCAGCCCTGCGGCAAAGCGCAGCACGTCGGCCTGGTTCTTGAGCGTATCCACCGGGAAGTTGTACTTCTCCTTGGCCGTGACCGCCTTGCCGCCGAGCTTGACGACGGTTTTCGACAGCAACTCGGCATGCTGCTTGTGATGGCCCTGGAACGTCACCGCCAGCGCCAGCACCGGCTTCTGCAACAGGCCGCTTTCGGCACCGACCTGGTAGGCCGCGATGGCTTCCAGCTCTGCACCCAGAGCGCTGTTCAGCACGCTGACATCGTTGCCGGTGTGTGATTTTCCGGCGCTTTTTGCCAGCGCATCCTGCCCGGCCAGCAGCGCAATCGCGGTCCCCGACAGCATCAGACCGGATTTCTTCAGAAAGGTCCGGCGTGCTGTCGCGATGCCGGGTTCATTGGCCAACGTCAAAAATGAAAATGTCATGATGTTCTCCATTATTGTGAACGATACGAACGTTCAGGCGCCGCGTTCACGGCCCGCCTGAATTTCCTGCAGCCGCTTCAACGTGCCGGCGACGATGCGGTCGCAACGATCGCCGGCGAACGAAAAAGCTTCTTCAAGGC
>DATMTG010000356.1:0-4761 GCA_035565075.1 Stenotrophobium sp. | reverse complement strand
CGCAGGCCACCGCCGCACGCTCGGCGCTGAACGGCGCGATCGCCGCTCGCACCGCGTCGATGCCGTCGGCGATTGCTGCGAGCGCGCCGGGCCTGACGAGTTTTTCCTCGAACAGCGTGTGCAGCAGCGCCAGCAGGAAGGCCGCGTCCGTGCCGGGGCGGATGAAGTGGTGCTCATCGGCCACCGCCGCGGTTTCCGAGCGGCGCGGGTCGATCACCACCATCCGGCCGCCGCGCGCCTGCAAGGCTTTCAGCCGTCCGCGGAAATTCGGCACGGTCATGATGCTGCCGTTGGACGCCATCGGGTTGGCGCCCAGCACCAGGAAATACTGCGTGCGGTCGATGTCAGGAATCGGCACCAGCAACTGGTGGCCGTACATCCAGTAGGCGACCAGCTGGTGCGGCAACTGGTCCACCGAGGTGGCGGAAAAGCGGCTGCGCGTCTTCAGCGGCCCGAGCAGGTGCTGCGCGTGCGTGAGGCTGCCGTAATTGTGCACGGTGGGATTGCCGAGATAGGCGCCGATGCTGTTGGCGCCGTGCTGCGCGCGGATATTCAGCAGCCGGTCGCCGACTTCGTCGAAGGCCTGGTCCCAGCCGATTTCCTGCCAGCCGCTCGCCGTGCGTTTGATCGGTCGTCGCAGCCGGTCCGGGTCCTCGTAAATATCCTTGAGCGCCACTGCCTTGGGGCAGACATGGCCCTGCGAAAAAGGGTCGGCGTCGTCGCCGCGGATCGAGACGATGTGCTGACCATTGACCTTGAACTCGAGGCCGCAGATCGCTTCGCACAGGTTGCAGGCGCCATAGTGTGTGCGGATTTCGCTCATGCGTCGCCCGGTTCAGCGCGAGGAAGATTTTTTGCGCTTGTCCTTCAGCGGCGGCGCATCCGGCTTGTAGTCGCCGATGATGCCTTTCGCCGGGCAGATCTTGAACACCGGGCATTTCCTGCAACTGACCGCCAAGGCCACTGGACAGAGTGTCATGACTTTTCCTCGCGTTCGGCTAGCGTCCGCATGGGCGCGGGGCCATGCTACGCCCACCGTGGTCGCGGCTCAATCGGCGCGGCAGGGGTACTGTCTCCGGGCCGGTCTCGTTAGACTGCCGGAACCGCTTGCCCCGATTCTCCGCGAAAGGGTCGCACATGCCTTCTTCTCTCAGGGTTTGGATACGCCGCATCGCCTTGTTCGATCTGCTGATCACCGCACCGCTGGCGCTGCCGGTGCTCAATGCGTATGTCGTCGCCTGGCTGTTCTCGGGATTCGGCTTGTCGGGCGCGCCGCAAGACTGGCTGCCGCTGCCCCTGTCCGCAGCGCTGTTTTGCAGTCTCGCGGGGCTGCTCGGCATCCTCTGGAACGGCTGCCGCGCACTGCGCCCGGATGACGCCCTGCTGATCCGCGCCGATGCCTGCGGCCGTTGCGCCGTCGCCGCAGTACTGGCGTACTACCTGCTCGCGTGCGGCGCACCGGGAGTGCTGTGGTTGTTTGTCGCTTCGGAGCTTGGCGGCGCGATCGTCGAGGGCCTGGCACTGGCCAGGGCGCGGCAGCAGTGAGAACCCACGGAGAGAAAACGATGCGAGGCAGGACGACGACGATTGCACTGCTCTGGATAGCCGCGGCCGGCATCGCGCTGTACTGGATTTCATACTTCACCGGCGGGCAGGTGCAGGCCAGCGACGACGGCTGCTATCACGTGTTCGAGCGGAATTTCCCGTTGCCGGACGGCTTCGTCGCGCTGTGCGCGGTGCTGTGTGCGCTGAACCTGCGTCGCGGCACCGAGCAAAGTCTGCTGTGGGGACTGCTGACCGCCGGTGGATTTTTCTTCCTCGGTTTCATCGACATCGCCTACAACCTGTGGAACGGCATGTACGCGATTTTCAGCGCGGCGATGGCCGCGGAGATCGTCATCAACCTGTTCAGCCTCGGCTTCGCGCTGTGGCTGAGCGCGTTCTTCTGGCGCAACCGTCGGAGCTGGCTGCGCTGAAAATCAGGACGGGATACGCCCCGACTTGGGCTTGAGCAGCGTGCCGGTGCAGGCGTCGGCGCCGCAGCGGCAGGCCCAGATGCGCTTCATCCGCGCGGTGTGGCGTTCGGCCAGGCGGATGCCGTAATCGTAGGTGATCTCCTCGCCGGCGCGGATCTCGCGCAGGGTTTCGATCACCACGCGGTCGCGCGCGGGGTCGCCACTGTCGTCTTCGATCAGCCAGGCCTGGCAATTGGGCGCGCAGCTGTGGTTGATCCAGCGCGCATCGTTGCCGTCCTGGGCGCCGTCGATGACGTAACGCTCGTTGAGCGTGAACAGGAACGTGTGGCCGCCATCGGCGCCGCCGGCGTGCAGCCGGTCGGCCTCGTCATGGCGCAGCAGGCGACCGCGGTATTCGATCAACTCGGTCTGGGCCGGCAGCCTGCGCGCGGCAAATACGCCCCTGCCGTGGATCGGGGAGTCGCTCAGGACGATCATGGGTGCGACGCGGCCTGTACCGAAGACAAGGCCGCGTATCCATCGATAAATGTCCGGCATCCGTATCCGCCCGTATCGACCGCTTACCTGAAGATCCAGTAGAGCAGGGCGCCGAACAGGATGTACTTGATGGTGTAGTAGCCGAACTTGTTTTTCTGCTTCATCCACTTGCCGAGACGGCGGATGCTGTAGATATAGGCGAACAGGTGGTTCATGACGCCGAGCTTTTCGCCCGGCAGGTTGCGCGAGGCCGCGGAGGCCACCGCGATGCGGGCAAAGGCGCTGTTGATGGCGCGCGAGATGCGGTCCTTGAGCGGCCGTTCGACGTCGGCAAACAGGATGATGCGGTACTGGTCGGTCTTGTTTTCAGCCCAGTGGATGTAGGTTTCGTCGAACACCACATCCTCGCCGTCGCGCCACGAGTGCATGTTGCCGTCCACGAAGATGCGGCAGGCGTCGGAATTCGGCGTGACCAGTCCGAGGTGGTAGCGCAGGCTGCCGGCAAAGGGATCGCGGTGCGGCCCCAGCTCGCTGCCGGGGTTGAGCACGGCAAACATCGCGGCCTTCACCGACGGCGTCTGCTTCAGCAGTTCGACGGTCTTCGGACACTGCTGCAGGGCCGAGGGCAGGTAGTTGCCGTACCACTTCAGGTAAAACCGCGTCCAGCCCTTGCGGAAAAACGAGTTAAAGCCGAGATCGTTGGTGCCGTCGGAGGGGCGGATCATGCCTTGCCCGTACAGCGCCTGCGCCTCGTCGCGGATGGTCTGCCAGTTGTCGCGCAGCAGCGCCAGCTGCGGGAACCGGCTCACGTCCTGCATCGGCGTGTTGGGCACGGCCGAACGCCAGTAGACGAACATGTTGTACGGCGCCATCACGGTCGAGTGGTCCAGCAGCTGTCGCTGGAAACGATGACGGACCTTGCCGCGGAAGTGCACGTAAGTGCCGCCGAGCAGGAACATCATCGCCACTGCAATCTTGATCGCCAGTCCCGCTGTAATCACAAGTATTCTCGCTGCCCAAAACGGCCAATTTTCCCGCAACTGGTGGCAGTCCGTCCAGTCGGATACGGCGTTTTCAAAAAATGCCCACGGCCAGTCCGGCGGCCAGCGTCAGCCCCAGTTCGCGGCATTGTGCCCGCGAGCCGTCGTTGAGTTCGCCCTTGACGATCAGGCTCTCGGCAACCTTGCTCCAGCCATAGCCGATGGCGATGCGCTCGATGGCGTGCACCGCACCGCTGCCATCGTTCTCGGCGCTGACCATCACCGCGTACGGCAGTCCGGTGACCTTGCCCTGCGCCGGGTAGTAGGTGCGGTCGAGAAAATCCTTGACCGCGCCGGACATGTAGCCGAAGTTCTCCGGCGTTGCGATCAGCAGCGCTTCGGCCCACAACAGGTCGTCGAGTCCGGCCGACAGGGCGCGTAGGCAGCGGACTTCAACCGCGTCGGAAAATTCCCCGGCGATCGCCGTGCGCGCTTCCTGGAGCATGGACTCGGTATGCCCGCTCTGGCTGCTGTAGATCAGCAACAGGTGTTTCATGTCGTCAGTGTAGTGCGTATGCCGATGATGTTCAGCCTGTGTTCAGGCGCACCCGTGCAGCATGGCGTGCGCATGAAGATGTGCCGAAACATCTCGCGATGATTGCAATCGCCGATACTGCGGACCCGTACGAGTCCTTATGTTTTTCCTGCGAAACATTTCGCATGGATCCATTTCCCCAGCAAGGAGCATCGCCCATGAAACTCAAACGTTTTCATCGCTATCTGTTGCCGCTCGCCGCGTTGTCACTGTTGCCGACGGTCGCCTCGGCCTTCGACTACAACTATCTCGAAGGCGGCTATCTCCATCGCGACAACGACCAGGTCGACGAGAGCGGCTTCCGCATTGCCGGCTCGGTCAATGTCGTGCCGAACCTGGCGGTGATTGCCGGCTATGGCGATACCGGCAACTACGATCGTATCGACGCCGGCGCCCTGTTCCACACGCCGCTCAATCCCACGCTCGACCTGGTGGCCGGTGCGACTCTCGAACACGCCGAGTTTCATCACGACGACGATACCGGTATCGGCTTGCGCGGCGGCGTGCGCTGGCAACTGCTGCCCGCGCTCGAGATCGACCCCGAACTGCGCTACGTCGATGTCTTTGGCGGCATGACCTCCGCGCGTGTCGGCGCGCTGTATCGCATCAACCCGGCGCTGTACGTGCAGGGTGCGGTGCAGGCCGGCGATGAGGATCGCGCCGAAGTCGGGCTGCGCTATGCATTCTGACCGTTGATGGATAATGGGTCGGATCGTGAAAACGGCTGCTTCGC
>DATMTG010000355.1:0-5709 GCA_035565075.1 Stenotrophobium sp. | reverse complement strand
GTCGTTGCGCGATCTGGCAGCGGCGTCTCTACACTGCGAAAAGGAATGCAATGTCCCTGTCCGTGCTCAATGGCGTCGAGTGCCTGTCGTCATTTCGTATTGCCCGACTGCTGGAGCAGTTGCGTCCGCAGGCTCCCGGCCTCACCGGCCTTCGTGTCGTGGAATTCTTCCTGGTCGATGCCGACGGGGTGGACGCGGCCGACCTGCGCCGCCTGCTGGGCGAGGGACCGGAGATGCTGCCCGCCGCTGATCTGACCCTGTTCGTGGTGCCGCGCATCGGCACCACCTCGCCTTGGTGCAGCAAGGCCACCGATATCGCCCACGTCTGTGGCCTGGATGGCGTGAACCGTATCGAGCGCGGTCGCGCGTACCTGTTCAGCGGTATCCGTGAATTGCCCGCGGGCGCCTGTGCCGCGTTGCACGATCCGATGATGGAATCGGTGCTGGCCGACACGTCCGCGCTGCAACAGGTGTTCGACGCGCAGCCGCGGCGCAGCCTGCGGACGGTGGATGTCCTCTCCGGCGGCGGCGTCGCCGCGCTCGAAGCGGCGAACAGGGACTGGGGACTTGCGCTGTCCGCCGATGAAATGCGCTATCTCGCCGCGCATTATACGCAGGCCGGCAAGAACCCGACCGATGCCGAGCTGATGATGTTCGCGCAGGTCAACAGCGAGCATTGCCGCCACAAGATTTTCAATGCCGAGTTCACCGTCGATGGCGCCGTGCAGCCGCTGTCGCTGTTCCAGATGATCAAGGAATCGTACAAGGCCAGTCCGCAGGGCGTGCTGTCGGCGTACTCGGACAATTCCTCGGTGATCGAAGGGCACGAGGCGACGCGTTTCTTCCGCGATCCCGACCATGTCTGGCGCGGCCACGACGAACGTGTGGATATCCTGATGAAGGTGGAGACGCACAACCATCCCACCGGCATCTCGCCGCATCCGGGTGCGGCCACCGGCGCGGGCGGCGAGATCCGCGACGAGGCTGCGACCGGGCGCGGGGCGAAGCCGAAAGCGGGCTTGTGCGGTTTCACGGTGTCGAACCTGCGCATTCCCGGCTTCGAGCAGGCCTGGGAAACGGATCCGGGCAAACCGCTGCACACCGCCAGCGCGCTGCAGATCATGCTCGACGGCCCCATCGGGGCGGCCGCCTACAACAACGAATTCGGGCGCCCCAACCTCAACGGTTATTTCCGCACGCTGGAGCTGGTTGCGCCCGATGGCCGTAACCGCGGCTATCACAAGCCGATCATGATCGCCGGCGGCTACGGCAACATCCGCACGCAGCATGTCGAAAAATGCGCCGTCACCGCCGGTGCGCCGCTGGTGGTGCTAGGCGGGCCGGCGATGCTGATCGGTCTCGGCGGCGCGGCCGGCTCGTCGATGGCGACCGGCGCGCAGCACGCCGATCTCGATTTCGCCTCGGTGCAGCGCGCCAATCCGGAACTCGAACGCCGATGCCAGGAAGTGGTGGATGCCTGCTGGGCCCTGGGCGAACACAACCCCATCCTCTCGATCCACGACGTCGGTGCCGGCGGCATTTCCAACGCGTTGCCGGAGCTGGTGCACGCCGACGGCCGCGGCGGCCACTTCAAGCTGCGCGAGGTGCTGAGCGCCGATCCGGCGCTGTCGCCGATGGAGATCTGGTGCAACGAATCGCAGGAGCGCTACGTGCTCGCGGTCGTGCCGGAAGGCCTGCCGCTGCTCGAAGCCGCCTGCGCGCGCGAGCGCTGCCCGTATGCGGTGGTCGGCACCGCCACCGTCGAGCAACAGCTCATCGTCGAGGATGCGCTCGATGGCAACCGGCCGGTGGACATGCCGATGCCGGTGCTGCTCGGCAAACCGCCGCGGATGACCCGCGCGACGGTCCGGCAACCGGCAACCGGCGACCGGGAATCCGGGCTGCGGACAGCCGTTCCTTCATTGGGCGACGCGGTCGAACGCGTTTTGCGGCTGCCGGGCGTCGCCTCGAAAAATTTCCTGATCACCATCGGCGATCGCAGCGTTGGTGGCCTGACCGTGCGCGACCAGATGGTCGGCCCCTGGCAGGTGCCGGTGGCCGATTGCGCCGTCACCGCCACGGCCTTCGGTGCGACCACCGGCGAGGCGATGAGCATGGGCGAGCGGCCGCTGATCGCGCTGCTCGACGCGCCCGCATCGGGGCGCATGGCGGTGGGCGAGGCGATCACGAACATCGCCTGCGCACACATCGGCAAGCTTTCTGACGTGCGCCTGTCGGCCAACTGGATGGCCGCGTGCGGGCAGGGCGATGAAGATGCGCGGCTGTTCGATGCGGTGAAAGCGGTGGGTGCGGAGCTGTGCCCGCAGCTTGGCATCGCGATCCCGGTCGGCAAGGATTCGTTGTCGATGAAAAGCGTCTGGCAGCAGGACGGCGAGCGTCGCGTCCAGACTGCGCCGATGTCGGTGATCATCTCCGCGTTTGCGCCGGTGGCGGATGTGCGACTGAGCCTGACGCCGCAGCTGCGTACCGATGCCGGTGAGACGCGCCTGCTGCTGATCGATCTGGGCGCCGGCAGGAACCGCCTCGGCGGCTCGGCGCTGGCGCAGGTCTACGGCAAGCTCGGCGAGGTGCCGCCCGACCTCGACGATGCGTTCCAGCTCAAGGCCGCGTTCGCACAGGTACAGCAGCACAACGGCGCCGGCCGGCTGCTGGCCTGCCATGACCGTTCCGATGGCGGCTTGTTCGTGACGCTGTGCGAAATGGCGTTTGCCGGACACTGCGGATTGCGGATCGAGATCGATGCCCTCGGCCCGGAAGCGCTGGCGGCATTGTTCAGCGAAGAGCTGGGCATGGTGCTGCAGGTGCGCGATGCCGATGCGGCGGAGGTGCTGAAACACCTGCATGCCGCGGGCCTGAGCGCGCACGACATCGGCACGCCGGCCGACGACGATCAGGTCCGCATCCGGCAGGGCGGGCGCGAGATCTACGCCGCCGATCGCGAGCGCCTGCACAAGATCTGGTCCGAGACCAGCTACCGCATGGCGGCAATGCGCGATGATCCGGACTGCGCACGCGAGGAGTTCCACGGCGTGGGCCTGAAGAGCGATCCGGGCCTGAGCGTTCAGTCGAGTTTCGAAACCGATACGGCCCCCGCGATCATCGGCAGCCGCCCGCGCGTCGCGATCCTGCGCGAGCAGGGCGTCAACGGCCAGACGGAAATGGCCTGGGCGTTCCATGCCGCCGGGTTCGAGGCGGTGGATGTGCACATGACCGACGTGCTGGAAGGTCATGCGCGGCTGGAGAACTTTGCCGGCCTGGTCGCCTGCGGCGGCTTTTCCTATGGCGATGTGCTGGGTGCGGGGCAGGGCTGGGCCAGGACCATCCTGTTCCATGCGCGTGCGCGCGATGAATTCGAGGCTTTCCTGGCGCGCGACGATCGCTTTGCGCTAGGCGTGTGCAACGGCTGCCAGATGTTTGCCGCGCTCAAGGACATCGTGCCGGGCGCTGCGCACTGGCCGGCGTTCCGGCGCAATCGCTCGGAGCAGTTCGAGGCGCGCTGGACGATGGTCGAGGTGCAGGAAAGTCCGTCCCTGTTCTTCGCCGGCATGGAGGGCTCGCGCCTGCCGATTTCGGTCGCACACGGCGAAGGCCGCGCGGAGTTCGACGACGAGGAGAACGGGCTGGAGCAACTGCTCGACCGCCAGCAGGTCAGCCTGTGTTTCGTCGACAACGCGGGCGGCATCGCCGAGCACTACCCGCAGAACCCGAACGGTTCGCCCGCCGGCATCACCGGTGTTTGCAACGATGATGGCCGCGTGACGATCCTGATGCCGCACCCGGAAAGAACCATCACTGGCACGACTGGCAGCTGGTGGCCGCAGGCTTACGGCGAGTTCACGCCGTGGATGCGGATGTTCCGCAATGCGCGCAAGTGGGTGGGGTGAATAGAACCTGACTGCCGGACTTCATCGGCAACCCGGGTCATTCGCCCAGGTCGTAATCTTCCTTGGGCGGGTGACCGTCGTAGACCAGGTTCTGGCGGTGCTGGAGATAGGCGCTGCGGACGAAGACATATGGGTCGAACTGCTGCTCGATGATGCTGTCGGCGCCCAGCAGTTGCGCGCGGGTCTGCACGAAACTCAGGGCCGTGGTCGGGATGCTGACCGAAGACGGCGTGAACAGCATCGGGTTGGTGAAGGCGTTGCCGATGCGGCCGACAAGGTCGCGGTTATCGCTGGGGCCGAGGAACGGCACCATCAGGTACCAGCCGGGACCGACGCCCCAATAGCCGAGCGTCTGGCCGAAATCCTCATCGTGCTTGTCGAGTCCGGTCATCGACGCCGGATCGAGAAACCCGGCGATGCCAAACGTGGTGTTGACCAGGAACCGGGTGAGGTCGAGTCCGCTCTGCTTGACCTTGCCCTGCAGCGCATCGTTGATGATGACGGTCGGGTAGGTGAGGTTGTCGAAGAAATTGCGGATGCCGTTCTGGATTTCCTGCGGCAGTGCGGCGCGGTAACCCTTGGCGGCGGGCCGTGCGACGTAATGATCGAGCGTGTTGTTGAACGCGTAGGTGGCGCGGTTGACCGTTTCCAGCGGATCGTCGGGATCGTCGATGGGGCTGTGGGCGCAGGCCGCCAGCAGCAGGGGCAGGGTGATGGCCAGCAGGCGCGGCAGTGATCGGAGGACGGACATGGCGGACTCAGGACAGTTGAAGGATGTTCTCGAGTCCGAAGAAGCGGACCAGCCCGCGCAGCTGTTGACTGGCACCGTCGATGCGCAAGGTGCGGCCCTGCGCCTGTGCGCGCCGCTGCAGCTCCAGCAGCAGCGCGATGCCGGCGCTGTCGGCGCGCGAGACTGCCGACAGGTCGAGCACTTCGCCGACGCCAGTCTCGGCCTGCTTCAGGGCCGCCGGCACGGTGGCAAAACGCAGTTCACCGTTGAGCTTCATGGGGTCAGTTCTTGGGGTCCGAAGAGCGGGTGGAATATTCGCCGTTTTCCATGCGCTTGATCATGTCGTCGAGGCTGGTCTTCTTGAGCTCGCTGTTGAACTGCGCACGGAAATTGGTGACCAGCGAGATGTTCTCGACCGAGATGTCGTAGACCTTCCAGGCGCCGTTGACCAGGTGCGTCGAGAAGCCGATCGAGACCGGCTGTTTCTCCGGACGCAGCAGCCGCGAATTGACGGTGGCGTCGGTGGCGCCGGCGTCCATGTGCACCGGCTGCCAGTCGACCTTCACCGAGCTGTAGTACTCCAGCAGCGCGTTGGCGTAGGACCGGATCAGCATGTCCTTGAACGCGACCTGGAACCTGCTGCGCTGATCGGGTGTGGCGGTGCGCCAGTGCCGAGCCAGCACCAGCTGTGCGATGTAGGGCACGTCGAACACCGGCGTCACCGATTCGTCGACGGCCTTGTAGAACAGCGGCTTGTCGGCCTGGTACTTGTCGTGGTTCTTCTGCAGCAGGGCCTGCAGGTTGTCGACAGCGATCTTGAGGGTGCCATCGGGTGTGACAGGTGTGACAGGCGTTGCGGCCTGCGCGCCGAAGGTGAACACCAGTGCGCAAACCAGTCCACCCAGCCATGTTTTCGTCGTTTTCATCATTTCTGTCCTTTTGCTTCCTTGGTGGCCATGGTCGACATGAACTGCCCGATCAGGTTTTCCAGCACCAGCGCCGACTGTGTGATCTTGATGACCGAGCCCTGCTTCAGGCTCTGGTCGGCACCGCCGGGCACGATGCCGATGTACT
>DATMTG010000354.1:0-14272 GCA_035565075.1 Stenotrophobium sp. | reverse complement strand
GTTGCCAGCCGGGCAGGCTCGCCTGCTTGCTGCGCGCCACCGTCAGCTGGCCTGCCGGCGCATCCTTGCTGATCACCGAACCAGCGCCGATGGTGGCGTCGGCACCGATCTTCACCGGCGCCACCAGCGCGCTGTTGGAGCCGATGAACGCGCGGTCGCCGATCGTGGTCTGGTGCTTGTTGACGCCATCGTAGTTGCAGGTGATGGTGCCGGCGCCGACGTTGACGTCCGCGCCCAGCTCGGCGTCGCCGATGTAGCTCAGATGGTTGATCTTGCTGTTCCTGCCGACCCGGGTTTTCTTGGTCTCGACGAAGTTGCCGACCTTGGCGCCATCGGCCAGCTCGGTGCCCGGACGTAGCCGCGCGAACGGGCCGATGTGCAGACCGGCGCCGCCGCTCACTCCTTCGAGCACGCTGTGTGCTTCGACCACGCTGTCCGCGCCGAGCTTCGCGTTCCTGAGCACGCAGTACGGGCCGATGCTGACGCGATCGGCCAGTTCGCAGACACCTTCGACGATCACGCCGACATCCAGCTTCACATCCTGCCCGCAGAGCAGCATGCCGCGCAGGTCGAAGCGCACCGGGTCGGCGAGCTGCACGCCTTCGCGCATCAGGCGCTGCGCCTGCTTCAACTGGTAACTGCGTTCGGCGCGCGCCAGTTGCGCGCGGTCGTTGACGCCTTCCACTTCCTCGGCGCTGGCGGCGTCGACCGTCCTGACCTCGCCGCCGTCGCGCACCGCCAGGCCGACCACGTCGGTCAGGTAGTACTCGCCCTTGGCGTTGTCGTTGGTGATCTGCGCCAGCCACGGCTTGAGCAGCCGCGCGGGCGCCGCCAGCAGGCCGGTGTTGACCTCGGTGATTTTCCTCTGCTCGTCGCTGGCGTCGTTCTCCTCGACGATGCCGGTCACCCTGCCGCGGCCATCGCGCAGGATGCGGCCGTAGCCCGCGGGCTGACCGAGCCGGACGGTGACGATGGCCAGGGCGTCCTGCGCGGCATCGGTCAGCGCGCGCAGCGTCTCGACCGAGATCAGCGGCACATCGCCGTAGAGCACCAGCACCAGCGCGTCATCCGGGGCCCGCGGCGCCGCCTGCTGCACGGCGTGGCCGGTGCCCAGCTGTTGCGCCTGCGCCACCCAGCTGACCGTGCGGTCGCCGGGACAGGCCTGCTCGAACCAGGCACGCACCGCCGCTCCGCCGTGACCATGCACCACATGGCACGCGGCCGCCTCGATGCCGCGCGCGGCGTCCAGCACATGCCCGAGCATCGGCTTGCCCGCGATCGGATGCAGCACCTTGGGCAGCGCCGATTTCATGCGCGTGCCCTGGCCGGCGGCGAGGATGATGACGTGAAGCGGTTTCATGGCCATGGGATCGTGTTCTTCGGATAGCGGCTTTGCGCCGAGCGGCAAAGGATGGCGCAGGATGACGAGTGGGCCGTGGACTTGTCCAGAGCACTGAATCACAAAAGGGCGCCGCAGCGCCCTCGGGTGTCACAGCCGCCTGCCGCGCGAGGGCGTGTCAATGCTGGCGCGGTGATTTCATCTTCTTGATGTATTCCAGCCGTGCGGCGGCCTCGACCAGTTCGGCCTGGGCCTTGGCCAGGTCGACTTCACCACCCGCCTTGCCCAGCTTCTCTTCAGCCGCTTCCTTGGCCCTGAGCGCAGCACTCTCGTCCAGGTCCTTGTCGCGCAGGCAGCTGTCGGCCAGCACCGTGACCAGGTGCGGCTGGATCTCGAGAATGCCGCCGCTGACGTAGAAACTCAGCTCGCTGCCGTCGGCCTGCTGCACGCGCAGCGCACCCGGCTTGAGCCGGGTCAGCAGCGGCGCATGACGCGGCGCAATGCCGACCTCGCCCATTTCGGCGGGCGCGAACACCATGCTCGCCTCGCCGGCGTGGATCTGGCCTTCGGCACTGACGACGTCTACGTGTAGTACAGCCATTATCGGGTCCCGGTCAGCAGCGCGTGATTAAAGCTTCTTCGATTTCTCGACAGCTTCGTCGATGGAACCGACCATGTAAAACGCCTGCTCCGGCAGATGGTCATACTCGCCGTCGACGATGCCGCGGAAGCCGCGGATGGTTTCCTTCAGCGGCACGTACTTGCCCGGCGAGCCGGTGAACACTTCGGCCACGTGGAACGGCTGCGACAGGAAGCGCTGGATCTTGCGCGCGCGCGACACCGCCAGCTTGTCGTCTTCCGACAGCTCGTCCATGCCGAGAATCGCGATGATGTCCTTCAGCTCCTTGTAGCGCTGCAGCACGCCCTGCACGTCACGTGCCGTCTGGTAGTGCTCGTCACCGAGGACGTTGGGATCGAGCTGGCGGCTGGTGGAGTCGAGCGGGTCGACCGCCGGATAGATACCCAGCGAAGCGATGTCGCGCGACAGCACGACGGTGGCATCAAGATGCGCAAAGGTCGTTGCGGGCGACGGATCGGTCAAGTCGTCGGCCGGCACGTACACGGCCTGGATCGAGGTGATCGAGCCGGTCTTGGTCGAGGTGATGCGCTCCTGCAACACGCCCATTTCCTCGGCCAGCGTCGGCTGGTAACCGACCGCAGACGGCATACGGCCGAGCAGTGCCGAGACTTCGGTACCGGCCAGCGTGTAGCGATAGATGTTGTCGACGAAGAACAGCACGTCGCGGCCTTCGTCGCGGAAGAACTCGGCCATGGTCAGACCGGTCAGCGCCACGCGCAGGCGGTTGCCCGGCGGCTCGTTCATCTGGCCGTAGACCATCGCCACTTTCGATTCGTTGAGGTTCTTGAGATCGATGACGCCGGACTCCGCCATTTCATGGTAGAAGTCGTTGCCTTCGCGGGTACGCTCGCCGACGCCGGCGAACACCGACAGGCCCGAGTGCTCCTTGGCGATGTTGTTGATCAGCTCCAGCATGTTGACGGTCTTGCCGACGCCGGCGCCGCCGAACAGGCCGACCTTGCCGCCCTTGGCGAACGGGCACAGCAGGTCGATCACCTTGATGCCGGTCTCGAGCAGCTCGGTCGAGCCGGACTGGTCCTCATAGGTCGGGGCATCGCGGTGGATCGCCCACTTCTCGTCGCATTTGACCGGGCCGACTTCGTCGATCGGCTGGCCGAGCACGTTCATGATGCGGCCGAGCGTGCCCTTGCCCACTGGCACCGAGATCGGCGCACCGGTGTTCTTGGCGACGAGTCCGCGCTTGAGGCCCTCGGACGAGCCGAGTGCAATGGCACGGACCACGCCATCGCCCAGCTGCTGCTGGACTTCGAGCGTCAGGTCGGCGCCATCGATGGTCAGGGCGTCATAGATATTGGGAATGGAATCGCGAGGGAACTCCACGTCAACCACCGCGCCGATAATCTGAACAATTTTGCCCGTGCTCATAGTCTTCTCGCTTTCAAACGGGGCTCTCCCCCGTACTCATGAAAAATTAAACCGCTGCGGCGCCGCCGACGATCTCGGACAGTTCCTTGGTGATGTTGGCCTGTCGGGCCTTGTTGTAGACCAGTTGCAGCTGGTTGATGATCTTGCCCGCGTTGTCGGAGGCGGACTTCATCGCCACCATGCGCGCCGACATTTCGCAGGCGACATTCTCGATCGCAGCCTGATAGATCTGCGATTCGACGTAACGCTGCAACACCGTATCCAGCAGCGCCATCGAATCCGGCTCGTAGATGTAATCCCAGTGCGACATCAGGCCTTCGCTGCGCACCGGCTCCACCGGCAGCAGCTGGCGCACTTGCGGGCGCTGCGTCATGGTGTTGACGAACTCGTTCGAGACCAGGTACACGCGGTCCACTTCGCCGTTGCGGTAGGCATCCGACAGCACCTTGATGGTGCCGAGCAGCGACTCCATCTGCGGCTTGTCGCCCAGATGAGACGCCTGCGCCATGACCTTGCCGCCGACCCGCTTGAAGAACGACACGCCCTTGTTGCCGATCACGGCAAACTCGGCGTTGACCCCCTGCTCCTTCCACTGCTTGATCGAGCGCACCACCGTCCGGAACAGGTTGGTATTGAGACCGCCGCACAGACCGCGGTCGGTGGACACCACCAGGAAGGCCACGTTCCTGACTTCGCGCTCGACCAGGAACGGATGCTTGTTGGAGAGATTGGCCTGCGCCAGGTGGCCGAGCGTGCGGCGGATCTTCTCGGAATACGGACGCGCGGCAGCGACGCGATCCTGCGCGCGACGCATTTTCGACATCGCGACTTTTTCCATCGCGCGCGTGATCTTCTGCGTGTTCTTGACGCTCTTGATCTTGGTGCGGATTTCCTTGGCGCCGGCCACGATTCAGTCTCTCGGTAAGGGGCGGTTGGCGATCAGATCGAGGACTGCTGCTTGAACGCGTCGATGGCGGCCTTGAGTTCGGCCTCCAGCGCATCGTTCCAGTCGCCCTTGACATTGATCTTGTCCATCAGCGGCTTGCAGTTGCTGTCCAGATACTGCTGCAACCCGCTCTCGAAAGCGCCGATCTTGTCCACCGGCACGGTATCGAGCACGCCTTTCTCGACGGCGTACAGCGATGCCGCCATCTCCGCCACCGACATCGGCGCGTACTGCTTCTGCTTCATCAGCTCCATCACGCGGGTACCGCGCTCGAGCTGCTTGCGGGTGGCCTCGTCGAGATCGGAGGCGAACTGCGCGAATGCGGCCAGCTCACGGTACTGCGCCAGCGCCAGACGCACGCCACCGCCGAGTTTCTTGATGACCTTGGTCTGCGCCGCACCGCCGACACGCGACACCGAGATGCCGGCGTTGATGGCCGGACGGATACCGGCGTTGAACAGGTCGGTTTCGAGGAAGATCTGGCCGTCGGTGATTGAAATCACGTTGGTCGGCACGAACGCGGACACGTCGCCGGCCTGGGTCTCGATGATCGGCAGCGCGGTCAGCGAGCCGGTCTTGCCCTTGACGGCGCCGTTGGTGAATTTCTCGACGTACTCGGCGTTGACGCGCGCAGCGCGCTCCAGCAGGCGCGAGTGCAGGTAGAACACGTCGCCGGGATAGGCTTCACGACCCGGGGGGCGCTTCAGCAGCAGCGAAACCTGACGATAGGCCACGGCCTGCTTCGACAGATCGTCGTACACGATCAGGGCGTCCTCGCCCTTGTCGCGGAAGTATTCACCCATCGAGCAGCCCGAGTAGGGTGCGATGAACTGCAATGCAGCGGCCTCTGAAGCGCTGGCGGCGACGATGATGGTGTGATCCATCGCCCCATGCTCTTCAAGCTTGCGCACGACGTTGGCGATGGAGCTGGCCTTCTGGCCGATCGCCACGTAGATGCACTTGATGCCAGTGCCTTTCTGATTGATGATCGCGTCGATCGCGACCGCGGTCTTGCCGGTCTGACGGTCGCCGATGATCAGCTCGCGCTGGCCGCGACCGACCGGCACCATGGCGTCGATGGCCTTGAGCCCGGTCTGCACCGGCTGATCCACCGACTTGCGGCTGATGACGCCTGGCGCGACCTTTTCGATCGGCGAGCTGCCGCTGGCCTTGACCGGGCCCTTGCCGTCGATCGGCTCGCCCAGGGCATTGACCACGCGACCGAGCAGGCCTTCGCCGACCGGCACTTCCAGAATGCGGCCGGTGGTCTTGACCGTGTCGCCTTCCTTGAGGTGCTTGTAGTCGCCCAGCACCACAGCGCCGACCGAGTCGCGCTCGAGGTTGAGGGCGAGGCCGTAGGTCGGCTTGCCGTTGTTTGCGGGGAATTCCAGCATTTCGCCCTGCAGCGCGTCCGACAGTCCGTGCACGCGCACGATGCCGTCCGCCAGGCTGACGATGGTACCGGTGTTGCGCGCCTCGGTAACCGCTTCAAAGTTCTTGATGCGGCTCTTGATGAGGTCGCTGATTTCCGAAGGATTGAGTTGCATGTGAACCGTTCCTGAATAAATTCTTGTCTGCTAGCGCGCCAATGCAACTTGCAGGCGTTCCAGCTCGCCGCGCACGGAACCGTCGATGACGAGGTCTCCGGCCCGGATGATGGCGCCCGCAACCAGCGCGGCGTCGGTATGCCATTGCACCACGACATCGCGGTGCAGGCGCTGCTTGATGGCGGCGCTCAATGCGTCCTGCTGGGCCTTGTCGATCGCAACGGCGGAGGTGATCGCGACATCCACCCGCGACTCGGCCTCGGCACGCAGCTGCTCGTACTGCTCGGCGATGAACCCGGCCGAGAGCAGCCGCCCGTTTTCGATCAGCAAGCGCAGAAACGACTGCGCCTGGGCACTCAGCTGCTTGCTCAACGCCTTGCCGAAAATATCGACGAGGTCGGGCTTGGTCAGTGCCGGGTGGCCAATCAACTGCGCCAGCTGCGGGTCGGCAACGGCGCCTGCGATGGCCGCCAGCTGCGTCGACCAGTCCTGCAGCTTGCCGCTTTCGCCCGCGAGTTCGAAAACCGCTTTGGCATAAGGACGGGCGAGTGTGCTCAGATCGGCCATGATGGACTCTTAGATGCTCGCGGCCAGGTCTTTGAGGACATCGGCATGGGTGGCAGGATTGATCTCGCGCTTGAGGATCTTGGATGCGCCGATCACCGCCAGCTCGCCAACCTGCTTGCGCAACTGCTCGCGCGCCTGCATGGCCTCGCGTTGCACTTCATCGCGCGCCAGGGCAGCGATGCGTTCAGCCTCGCTCCTGGCGGTCTGCCGCGCCTGCTCGACCATCTGCACTGCCTGCTTGTTGGCTGCAGCGAGAATGTCCTGCGCCTGACCGCGAGCCTGCTTGAGGGCGTCGTCGCTCTTGGCGGCAGCGTCCTCAAGAGCCTTGGTCCCCTGCTCGGCTGCGGCCAGTCCCTCGGCGATATGCGCCTGACGGGCCTGCATCACGCCCATCAGCGGACCCCACAGCACCTTCTTGAAGAAGTAGACAAACAGGGCGAAGTTGATGATCTCGACGATCAGCGTAATACCTATGTTCACCCTAACCTCCGCATGGTTGGATTGTTCCGTCCGGGGACACGGTGATTAGCCGCCGACCGCCGGCTTGATCGCGGCGAGCGCGCCGCTGAGGAACGGGTTGGCGAAGGTGAACCACATCGAGATGCCGAGCACGATGAACGGGAACGCTTCCATCAGGCCGCCGACGAACAGCATCTGGCCGGTCAGCTGCGCACGCAGCTCGGGCTGGCGCGCGATGCCTTCGATAAAGCGCGAGCAGATCAGGCCCCAGCCGAGGGCGGAACCGAGACCGGCGAGGCCGAGGATGATACCCACGCCGGTGGCGGTGTAGGCGTAGATCATTGCGATTGATTGCGCGTCCATCTGAATCTCCTAATTACAAAACGGTCTTGAAACGTGTGGGCTAGTGGGACTCGGTGCTGCTGGCCAGCGCCAGATACACCACCGAAAGCAGCATGAAAATGAAGGCCTGGATCAGGATGATCAGCATCTCGAAGGCAGTCCAGGTCCAGCCGAGAGCAATCTGCACCGGCAACATGACCCAGGTGAAGCCAACCAGGGCAATCAGCATGAACACCAGTTCGCCGGCGAACATGTTGCCAAACAGTCGCAGCGCGAGGCTCAGCGGCTTGGCGACTTCCTCGACAATGCTCATCACGATATTGACGGGCGCCAGCCAGATGCCGAACGGGTGGGTCAGGTACCCCTTGAGATAACCGAGCACGCCCTTGTGCTTGATGGCATACACGATCGACAGCGCGAAGATCGACAGCGACAGCGCGAAGGCGGTCGACAGGCCTGCGGTCGGCACCGCGCGGAAATGCACTTCATGCGGCGCCATGCCGAAGAAGGTGGCGCCAACCCACTGCGCGACCAGCGGCAGGAAATCGACCGGCACCAGGTCCATCGCGTTCATCGCCAGCACCCACAAGAAAATGGTGAGCGCCAGCGGGCCGACCAGCGGATCGGGCCGCGGAAACAGCGAAGATGCCTGGTTGTTGACGAATTCGACGACGCTTTCGAGCGCGTTCTGTGCGCCCGTCGGAGTCCCTGCCTCGAGCCGGCGGCCAACGCGCCAGCCGATGAACACCAGAAGGCCGCCGATCAGCCAGCTCAATACGATATCGTCGAGATTGAGGCTCATCAGGCCGGAGCCGACCGACAGGTTGAACAGGTGGTGCTGGATATACTCCACCGGCGACGGCGTTTTCAGAATTTCTCCTGCAATCACAACCCGCTACCTCGTTGTTCCTTGTCGCGACCCTGAACCCCGCCGACCGGATGCCCGGGTCGGGCGAAGACGTATGCCATCTGTGCGGCAGCAAATCCGACCAGCAATGCCGGCGGAAACAGCCGTAACACTCCCATTCCGACACCAAACGCGGCCAACGTGAATACGAAGCGCTCCAGCAATCCGGCAAGCAGCCCGATACTGCTCCAGCGCGCATCGGCTTCTGCCGCCGCACCCGCCCTTGCCGTGCGCCACGCAAGGAGCAGGGTGTTGACCAGCGCGATCGCTCCGCCATACACAGCTGCGCCAGCCGCCTCAGGCTGTCCGCGCCACCCGTACATGGCCACTGCCGCAGCAACTGCCAGCAGCACCTGAGCAACCAGTAATTTGTAGACCCTGCGGCGCATCAGCTTCCCAGTCCCCAGGCCGATCGCCGGTTTGAAGCCCGCTGGCCCGTACAGCCGCCAGATAAGCGGCGGCAATTATACGTGCCGGACCTACAGCAAGCAACATGCGCCGCGTCCCGCCGAAGCCGGCCCGCCACACCCCTTCGAGACCGGTCCGGGCGCCCGTCGGCCCGCACGCTAGCGTTGCTTCATGGTGCGCGCCGACACGCGCGCCACCGCGCCACGCGGCAGCAGGCGTGGCAGCAGGCTCGCCGCTTTCATGATCGCGCCGGGCACCACGAAACTTTTACCCTGCGCCAAGGCCTTGAGGCTGGCGCTGACCACTTGCGGCGCTGTCAGCATGGTGCCGGGCGGAATCAAATCGCGCATGCCGGGGTCACCGGTGGCCTCAAAGAAAGCCGTATCCACCGGGCCCGGGCACACCGCCAGCACGGCAATGCCCTTGCTCCGGTATTCGGCCCACAGCCCTTCGCTCAGCGCCAGCACGAAGGCCTTGGTCGCACCGTAGACCGTCAAGTAGGGCGTCGGCTGGAAGCCGGCGAGCGAAGCGACATTGATGATCGCACCCGTCTTGCGCTCGACCATCGCCGGCAGAAAAGTGTGTGTGAGATCCATCACCGCGCCGACGTTGAGCGCGAGCATCTGCTGCTGGCGCGCGGGATCGTTTTCATGGAAGTTGCCGCCGGCGATGCCGAAACCGGCATTGTTGATCAGCAGGTCCACGTCCATGTCCAGCGCCCGCACCTTCTTCAGCAGTGCGGCGCCCGGCTGTGGCTTGGCCAGATCGGCGCTGATGACCTCGACGCGGCGGTCGTGCGCGAGGGCCAGGCGCACGGCGATTTCCTCCAGCCGCTCCTGCGAACGCGCCACCAGGATCAGGTCGAGGCCCTGGCGCGCCAGCGCTTCGGCAAAAGCCTCGCCGATGCCGGAGGATGCGCCGGTGATCAGCGCGGTGCGGTAACGCCGGAGATCGTGTTTCATTTTTGCGTCCCCTGTTCACCCAGCAACTTGAGCAGACGATTCAGCTCGGTCTGGTTCTTGAACGCGACCACCAGCTTGCCGCGGCCCTTGTCGTTCTGTTGCACCTTCACCGGCAGGCCGATGCGCTGGGTCAGCACCGCGGTCAGCTTGTGCGGCGCCTGCGGCTGTGCGCGGGGCGGCGGCGACCGCGATTGCACCAGCGCCTCGGTCTGCCGCACCGACAACTGGTCGTCCACGACCCGCCTGGCCAGTGCCGACTGACGCTCGCCGGTAACCGCCAGCAGCGCCTTGGCGTGTCCCGGCGTGAGCCGGTTGCCGCGCAGCAGCTGCTGAACGTCCGGGTTGAGCTCCATCAGGCGCAGCAGGTTGCTCACCGCCGCGCGCGAACGCCCGACCGCTTCAGCGCACTTGTCGTGGGTCAGTCCGCATTCCTGGATCAGCTTGTGCAATGCCTCGGCTTCTTCCAGCGCGTTGAGATCTGAGCGCTGGATGTTCTCGACCAGCGCCACCGCCATCGCGCTGCGCTCGTCCATCGCGCGGATGACGACCGGCACCTCCTTGAGCCCGGCCATGCGCGCGGCACGCCAGCGGCGTTCGCCGGCGACGATCTCGTACTTGTTGGCGCCTGCGGCGCGCACCAGCAGCGGCTGCACCACGCCTTGCGCACGGATCGAATCCGCCAGCGCCGCCAGCTCGGCCGCATCGAAATCGCGGCGTGGCTGATGCCGGCCTGCGACCAGTTGATCCAGCGCCAGCTCGCGCAACTCGTCGCCGGCTTCCGCGGAAGCCGCGGCCGCGTTGGCGCTGCCCAGCAGCGCATCCAGCCCACGGCCCAGCCCTCTTTTCTTTACGCTCACGCCTTGTCCCCCGTACCGCTGTTGTCGTTGCGCTGCGCATGTTCATGCAGCACCGCTGCAAATGTCCGTGCGAACGTGTGTACGTCTCCCGGCCAGCGCGCGGACACGTAATCGCCATCGCGCACCACCCAGGCCGGGCGCGGATCGTGCAGGCTGTCGCGCACCATGCCGCTCGCCTTGAGGAAATGCTGCGGCGCATCGGCCGGCACGTCGAGAAAGTCCTCCGGCCGCTTCAGCGCCCGGGTCACTTCCTGCTGCACGCCGCGATAGCCGGCCGGTTCGCCGGCCTGTTCGCCATAGGTGCGGTAATAGCCCGGGTCCCAGAACCGGGCAAAGTAGCGCGTCAGGCTCCAGCCGGCATTTTCCAGCTTCCAGGTCAGCGCCGTGGTCTTGCGGCCGTACAGCACCGAGCGGCCGGTGGCGGAAGAGATGCTGCGCGCCGCCAGCACCACGCCATGACACACCGCCGCGACCGGCTTGCCGGCGTCGAAAAAGCACGCGACGACCGATTGCAGGACCGCGCTCTCGAGATACTCGCGCATGCCCTTGGCGTGGCCGCCCGGCAACAGCAGCGCATCGAATTCCTCGCGGCGAACCTGCGCGTAACTCAAGGGCCGTTGGAACGACGGGTCCGTACGCATCGCCGCATACGCCTCGCGCGCGGATTTTTTCGCGCGCAGCGCCAGGCCAACCAGCCGCAACCTGCGCAACCCGGGAATGAACCCCCAGACATCCAGCCCGACACCGGAGAGCATGATCGGGTCGGCCGCAGCAGGGTGCGCATCCGGCGTTGCGAAAACCAGCGTGTGCCCGGCGTCGCGCAGGATGCGCCAGCTCACCGCGGCCTCGGTCGGATCGAAGTCGCGATGCGGCAGCGGCAGCAGGATCTTCATGCCGCGGACAGGCGCATCTGGCCGCCGTCGTGACGGCGCAGCACCTCGCCGGCCAGCGCCAGATAGGCCTTGGCGCCGGTGGATTGCGCGTCGTACAGCATCACCGGCATGCCGTGGCTCGGCGCTTCGGCCAGCCGCACGTTGCGCGGCACGATGGTGCGATAGACCTTGTCGCCGAAGTGCTCGAGCAGTTGCGCCGAGACATCGTTGGCGAGGTTGTTGCGCGGATCGAACATGGTGCGCAGCAGGCCCTCGACCTCGAGCCTGGGATTGATCACACGACGGATTTTTTCGATGGTGTCCATCAGCGCCGTCAGCCCCTCGAGCGCGTAGTATTCGCACTGCATCGGAATCAGCACGCCATCGGCGGCGACCAGCGCGTTGACCGTAAGCTTGGACAGGGCCGGCGGACAGTCGAGCACGATGTAGTCGAATTCATCGGCCACCATGGCCAGCGCCGACTTCAGCGCGAAATCGCCGGCGGCGACATCGCGCAGCTTGATCTCGGCCTCGGTCATGTCGCTGTTGGCGGGCAACAGGGAAATGCCGACTTCGGGCAGGTGCTGGATGGTCTCTCCCGGCGTCGCCTGTTCCAGCAGCACGTCGCGGCAGGTGAAGCGCAGCGCGCTCTTGTCGACGCCGACGCCCATGGTGGCGTTGCCCTGCGCATCGAGATCGACCAGCAGCACGCGGCGCTTGGTCGCGGCCAGCGAACTGGCGAGATTGATCGCGGTGGTGGTCTTGCCGACGCCGCCCTTCTGGTTTGCAACAGCTATGGTGTGCGTCATGTTTTCACCATCGCCATGACCACGTGCCGATCTTCGTTCAGACCCGGCACGCGCAGGCGATGCGTCTCCCTGATGATGATGTTCGCCGGGATCCCGGCCATTTCCGCAGCGTCTAGTTTGCCCTTCATCGCCAGCCATTGGCCACCGGGGGCCAGCAGATGTGCGGTTTTATCGAAGAAATCGGCCAGCGAGGCGAAGGCGCGGCTGACGATGCCGTCGAACGGCACCGCTGGCCGCCAGACCTCGACCCGCGCCTCGGCGACCTCGACGTTGTCCAGCCCCAGCGTGCGCACGGCGTGACGCATGAAGCGTGCCTTCTTGCCATTGCTGTCCAGCGTCACCACCTGCAACGCCGGATCGGCCAGCGCCAGCACGATACCGGGCAGCCCGGCGCCGCTGCCGACATCGAGCAGGCGCGCGGAAGCCGGGCCGTGCGGAACGAGCGGCAGCAGCGCCAGCGAATCGAGCAGATGCCGCGTGACCATCTGCTCCGGCGCACGGATCGCGGTGAGATTGTAGGCCGCGTTCCATTTGAGCAGTTCCGCCTGGTAATCCAGCAGGCGCTGCACGGCCCCCGCCGGCAGGCTGAACCCCAGTTCGCGGATGCCGGCATCAAGCAGTCGGCGGGATGGATCCGTCATCTGCATCGCGCCGGTCAGATGACGAACAACGACATGAAATCCGGCACCGGCGCCGATTCCAGCGTCTGCTGCGCGGCACACAGCGACAGGATGGCGTCGGCCTGACGCGGCGGGATTTTCAGCGCGAGGTTGTGCTTGAATTTCCCGACCAGCAGCGGGATGCCTTCCTTGCGGCGGCGACGATGGCCGATGGGATATTCGACGACAGTTTCCTTGAGTGAGCTGCCGTCCTTGAATTCGACGGTGAGGCCGTTGGCAATCGAGCGCTTGTCCGGATCGAGGTAGTCGGCGCTGAACTGCGGGTCTTCGACGCAGAGCATTTTCCCGCGCAGCTGATCGATGACCGGCAGCGCGGCGATATCGTCTTCGTAGTCCGCCGCCGTGAGCCGGCCCAGGCCCAGCGCCACTGCCACCATGTACTGGATGCAGTGATCGCGGTCCGCGGGGTTGGCCAGCTTGCCCCGCTTGTCGATGATGCGGATCGCCGATTCGTGGGTGCGGATGGTGATCTTGCCGATCCGGTCGAGCCGATCCTTGACCTGCGGATGCAGCGCGATCGCGCACTCGATCGCGGTCTGTCCGTGGAACTCGGCCGGGTAGCTGATCTTGAACAGCACGTTCTCCATCACGTAGCTGCCGAGCGGGCGCGCCAATGTCAGTTGTTTGCCGCGGAACACCGCATCCTGGAAGCCCCAGGTCTTTGCCGTGAGCACGGTGGGAATATCCATCTCGCCGCGCAGCGTGCGCAGCGCCAGCAGCACGCCGCGACTGGTGGCATCGCCGGCCGCCCAGGATTTGCGCGAGCCGGCGTTGGGCGCGTGCCGATAGCTGCGCAGCGCGCCGCCGTCGGCCCAGGCCTGCGTCAGCGCGATCGCCACGTCGTGCCTGTCGCCGCCGAGCATGCGTGTCGCCACCGCGGCGGTGGCCACGCGCACCAGCAGCACATGATCGAGACCGGCGCGGTTGAAACTGTTATCCAGCGCCAGCACGCCCTGGATTTCGTGCGCCATGATCATGCCTTCGAGCACCGCTCGCATCGTCAGCGGCGCGCGGCCTTCGGCAATATTCTTGCGCGACAGGTAATCGGCGACGGCGAGGATGCCGCCGAGGTTGTCGGACGGATGGCCCCACTCCGCCGCCAGCCAGGTGTCGTTGTAATCGAGCCAGCGGATCATGCAGCCGATGTTGAATGCCGCCGTCACCGGGTCGAGTTCAAAATGGGTGCCGGGCACACGCGCACCGCCGATCATGTCTGCACCGGGCACCACCGGCCCCATCAGCTTGGTGCAGGCCGGGTACATCAGCGCCTGCAGGCCGCAGCCGAGCGTGTCCATCAGGCAGTAACGCGCGGTCTCCCACGCCAGCTTGCCGAAGCGGTGTTCCTTGCAGACGTAATCGGCGATCCGCGTGATCAGCGGGTCCGGCTTCGGACGATTGGCGGAGTGGATATCGTATGCGCTCATAGACGTGATGATCGCGGGCCATGGCGGCAACAGCGGGCCGGTAGTATAAGGAATCGGCTCCGGCAGCGGCCCCATCCTGCGACGATACGCCACCCGCTCTGACGGTTCGAGACGAAAATGATGTTAT
>DATMTG010000353.1:0-4719 GCA_035565075.1 Stenotrophobium sp. | reverse complement strand
CGGTGCTGGGCGGCCTGATGCTGGACAACCGCGTCTGGAACGACCTGTCCGACCGCATCACTGCCGAGGATTTTTACCGCGCCGATCACCAGCTGATCTTCCGTGCCGTCGCAGAGCTCTGCGGCAGCCACAAGCCCTGCGACTTCATCACCCTGTGCGAACACCTGCGCCACCAGAACAGGCTGGAGGAGGCCGGTGGCGTCAGTTACCTGGGCACCCTGGCCAACGACACGCCCAGCGCCGCCAACGTCCTGGCCTATGTCGAAATCGTGCGCGAACGCGCGGTCCTGCGCACCCTGATCGCAGCGGGCAGCGACATCGCCGAAATGGGTTTCCGCCCCGAGGGCCGCGGCCATTCGGAACTGATCGACATCGCCGAGCAGAAAGTCTTTGCCATCCGCAACAAGGCCCAGCACGCCCAGGGTACCTATTCCACAATGCCCAGGCTCATGGACATGGTGGAGGCGCGCATCGAACAGATGCGCAGCAATCCCGGTGGGCTTGCCGGACTGTCGACGGGATTTACCGAGCTGGACAAACTCACGACGGGGCTGCATTCGGGCGATCTGGTGATCCTCGCCGGTCGCCCGTCCATGGGCAAGACCAGTCTTGCGCTGAATATCGCCGAGCATGCCGCGCTCTACGAGAAAAAGAGCGTGGCGCTGTTCAGCATGGAAATGCCGGCCGACCAGCTGGCGCTGCGCGTGCTGTCATCGTTTGCGCGCATCGACATGCAGAAGCTTCGCGAAGGCAAGCTGGAAGATCGCGACTGGGATCGCCTGGTTTCGCAGGGCGGACTCGTGCGCGAGGCGCCGCTGTTCATCGATGAAACCGGCGCACTGTCGCCGCTGGAGCTGCGTGCGCGTGCGCGTCGCATGAAACAGCGGCATGACATCCAGCTGATCATCGTGGACTACATCCAGTTGATGCAGGTTCCCGGCAGCAAGGAAAACCGTACCAATGAAATCTCCGAGATCTCGCGCAGCCTCAAGGCGCTGGCCAAGGAGCTGGCGGTGCCGGTGATTGCACTGTCGCAGCTCAACCGCGGCGTCGAGCAGCGCGACAACAAGCGTCCGCGCATGTCGGATCTGCGCGAGTCCGGCGGTATCGAACAGGACGCCGATCTGGTGGCATTCATCTACCGCGACGAGGTTTACAACAAGGAGTCGCCGGACAAGGGCATCGCCGAAATCATCATCACCAAGCAGCGTAACGGCCCGCTGGGAACGGTCAGGACGGCATTTCTCGGCCAGTTCACGCGCTTTGAAAACCTGGCGCATAGCTACGGCGATTATCAGTCCCCATGATTCCGCGCGTAACCGCCACGATCGATCTCGCGGCGATCCGGCACAATCTGCAACAGGTGCGCCGTTACGCGCCGGGCTCGCGTGTCATGGCCGCGATCAAGGCCGATGCCTACGGTCATGGCGCCGTACCGGTGGCGCGCACGCTGGCGTCGGCCAGGGTCGACGCCTTTGCCGTCGCCTGCATGGAAGAGGCGATGCAACTGCGCAACGCCCACATCACCACACCAATCGCGCTACTGGAAGGCGTGATTTCCACGGAAGAAGCTGCGCTGGCGGTCTATGAGCGCCTGCAGATCGTGGTGCATGCGGACTGGCAGCTGTCGCTGCTCGAAGCCCTGCCGGACAGTGCGCAGGTCGATCTCTGGTTCAAGCTCGACAGCGGCATGCATCGCCTTGGATTTCCGCTGACGGATGTTCCCAAGCTGGTGAGCCTGCTCGAACGGCACCGGCACTGGCGGCGGCTGGGCTGGATCACGCACCTGGCCTGCGCCGATGAGCCGGATAACCCGGCCACGCACGAACAGGTGACACGGTATGCACAGGCACTTTCTGGCATTGCCGGCGCGCGTTCGATCGCCAACTCGGCGGGCATCCTGGCCTGGCCCGAGGCGCGCGCCGACTGGGTACGGCCTGGGCTGATGCTCTATGGCGCATCGCCGCTGGGCGGCCGACCGGCGACCGATCTGGGATTGAAACCGGCGATGGCGCTGGAGAGCCGGCTGATTTCGGTGCGTGAATACGATGCCGGCGAGCCCATCGGTTATGGCCAGACTTACCGCTGCCCAGAGCGCATGCGTATCGGCGTCGCTGCGGTGGGTTATGCCGACGGTGTGCCGCGCTGTCTGCCGGCCGGTACGCCGGTGCTGGTGAATGGCAAGCGGGCGTCGATTGCCGGGCGTGTCTCGATGGACATGATCACCCTCGATCTGCGCAACGTGCCGGATGCTGCGGTTGGCGACGGCGTGCGGCTATGGGGCGAGGGATTGCCCGCCGAGGAAATTGCGGATTGCGCCGGGACGCTGGCCTACGAATTATTCTGTGGCCTGACCCAGCGCGTGCGCTTTATCCACAAGGGCGGATGACGCTCAGGCCAGCAGGAAATTCATGGTCGTGCCGGCCAGCTCGATGCGGTCATTATTCTCGAGCTTGTGCGCCTGGGCGCTGATTTCCGCACCGTTGACCACGGGAAACTTGCCGCCGCTTTGCCCACCCACGTGGACGATGTAATAGCCGTCCGCGCGGCGCGTGATGGCGGCAACCTGCACGCCGGGCTTGCCGATCGTGGTCAAAGCCTTGGTGAGCTCCAGTTCCTTGCCGGCGCTCGGGCCGCTGGCCACGCGCAGCCTGCCCAGCACCGGTTTGCCGGCGGGCGCGGCGGCGGCGGCCGGTGCGCCCGGGGTGGTGGCGGCCTGCTGAACCTGGGAGTCGAAGGCGGCGCCGAACTGGCCCGGCTTGAGAATCATGGTCTTCTCGAATTCGTCCTCGCCGCTGCGCTGTTCGCCTTCGTAGCGCAGGGTGTTGCGTCCGAGCGTGATGACGTCGCCATGCGTCAGCGGGTGCTTGGTGATGGCCTTGCCGTTGACGATGGTGCCGTTGGTGCTGCCAAGGTCTTCCAGGAAGGAGTCCTGCAATATCGTGATGATCGCCGCGTGGTTGCCTGAAATCGCGCGGTCCTGGATGCAGATGTCGTTGCCGGGATGACGGCCGATGGTGATTCTTTCCTTGGACAGCGGGAATTCCTGGCTGCTGCCCGTTTCGTCCGTCACGATGATCTTGCCCATGCTAAATCCTCAGAACCATTCCAACAGTTGTTCGAACCAGCGCCAGCGCTTGCTGCCGACCAGAGATGACTTCACGCGTGCGAGCACGACCGAAACATTATCCCTGCCGCCATTCTCCAGCGCCAGATTGATCAGGGCCTTGGCTGCCTGCTCCACGTTATCAGCATGTTTGCCCAGTGTTAAGCCGATGGCTTCATCGCTGACCATGTCGTTCAGACCGTCCGAGCACAGCAGCAGGACGTCGCCGGGTTCGATCGTTTCCTCGATGACATCCACCTTCGCGCTTTCTTCCGTGCCCAGTGCGCGGGTGACGATGTTCTTCCGCACCAGCTTGACCGCATCCTCGCGGCTGTAATGTCCGCGGGCGATCAGTTCTTCCAGCAGGGAGTGATCGCGGGTGATCTGTTCCAGACGGCCTTCACGGTATCGATAGAGCCGCGAATCGCCGACGTAGGCGATGGACAGGACCGCCTCGTGGAGGATGCAGCCGACGATCGTGGTGCCCATCCCGGCGCACTGCGGCTGGCTCTGGGCGACCTGCCGGATCGCGGCGTCGGCCGTCTCGATGGCCTTCTTGAGCAGCAGTCCTTCCATGCGGTAACCGCTGTCTGCATCAATCTCCCCGTGCCTGAGCCTGGGCCATTCGCGGCAGACATGATCGTGCACGGTGGCGATGGCGATGCCGCTGGCGATTTCGCCCGCGTTGTAACCGCCCATGCCGTCGGCCAGGATCAGCAGGCCGATATCCTGGTCCTCGGCAACCGCATCCTCGTTGTTCTTGCGCAGCAGGCCGACATCGCTCAGCAGCGCTGTGTCGACCTTGTTCTTGAGTGCCATGATGGCGCCGGTCAGGCCAACTGGCCGATGGCCTGGCGCAGATCAGCGGACATTTCGTTGCCGCGCTGGTAACGCAGTTCGATGTTCTTCTGCAATGCGCGGTCGATGATCGCGCAGATTTGCGGTGCCAGGTCGGGCCTCAGCGCGGCAGCGCTGGCGTGGGGTTCGTTGGCGATC
The DNA here is from genome assembly GCA_035565075.1 of Stenotrophobium sp. GTDB lineage: Bacteria > Pseudomonadota > Gammaproteobacteria > Nevskiales > Nevskiaceae > Stenotrophobium. The sequence continues at coordinate 617 of DATMTG010000353.1, read as the reverse complement.
TTGAACATCAGCGTCGCCATCGAGTCGGCCTGGAACGGCAGGCTGCCGGTCAGCAGCTGGTACAGCGTGACGCCTAGAGAGAACAGGTCGGAGCGCCCGTCGACCCGTTTGCCCGACAACTGCTCGGGCGACATGTAGGACGGCGTTCCCAGCACCATGCCGGTCTTGGTCTTGCTCGAGTCGGCGATTCTCGCGATGCCGAAATCCATCAGCTTGATCATCTTGCTGTCGGCCAGCAGCATCATGTTCGCAGGTTTGATGTCGCGGTGAATGATGCCGTTGCTGTGGGCGTAGTCGAGGGCATCGGCGGCATCGGCGACGAACTTGAGGACATCGACCACCGGCAGCAGGTTGCTGGACTTGTTGTGCTTGGTGAGATCGTGTCCCTTGATGAATTCCATCGCGATGTAGGCGAGGTCGTGTTCTTCGCCGGCGTCGAAGATCTGCACGATGTTGGGATGGTTCAGGCGACCCGCGGTTTCCGCTTCGCGGAAGAAGCGTTCCTTCACGCCCTGCAGTTCATCCGGCTCGAATTCCTGCGAAAGCGCCATGGTCTTGATCGCGACCATGCGACCGATTTTCGGATCCTTGCCCAGGTAGACGACGCCCATCGCGCC
>DATMTG010000352.1:0-3443 GCA_035565075.1 Stenotrophobium sp. | reverse complement strand
GGCGTGAATTCACCATCGGACCGCCTCAGATAGGCGCCCTCCGGTTCGCCCACGGCCGCGCCTGCTCAAGCTGACCGGCCAGGCGGAACAGCAAGCCTTCACCCCCATGCGCAGCCAGGAAATGCACGCCCATCGGCAGGTTGTCCGGCGTCCAGTGCAACGGCACGCTCATCGCCGGCACGCCGGTGAGGTTGCCGATCTGGGTGAAGGGCACCCACTTGAGGTTCTCCTGCACCATCTGCTCGATCATTCCCGACTTGAGCACGACGCGCGTCAGCCCGACGGCCATCAGGATCTTCATCGCCACATGCTGCCAGTGCGGCGTGGCAATCTGGCCCACGCGCGGCGCCGGATGCGCCAGCGTCGGTGTCATGTAGAGATCGTATTTCCGGTGGAATTCCGCGAGCTGGCGGGTGTAATCGCTCCAGCGCCAGTAACCCTCGACGTACTCGCTGGCGCGCGAAGCCTCGCCGAACGCGGCCATCGCCAGCGTATCGGGCTCGAAGCCTTCGTTGCCGCAACCGGTACGCTGCTTTATCTGGCGCACGGTGGCTGCGCACTGCGCGAACCACATGACGATGAAATCCTTCGCCAGCTGCAGGCCATCGATCTGCGGCTGCGCTTCCTCAACATGATGGCCGAGCGATTCAAGCAGGCTCGCGGCATCGCGCACGGCCTTCACCGCCTCGGGGTGGACTTCGCTGCCGATCGGCGAAACGGTGCTGAAAGCGATTTTCAGCTTGCCGGGATCGCGCCCGACTTCTTCCAGATAGGGCCGCTCCGGCGGCGCGAGATGGCACAGCGCACTCAGATCCGAACCGTGCGTGGCGTCGAGCATCGCGGCGCTGTCGCGCACCGAGCGCGTCAGCACATGATTCATCGCCGCGCCGTGCATGGCCTCGCTCATCTGCGGACCCCAGGGCGTGCGCCCGCGTCCCGGCTTGAGCCCGAACAGGCCGCAGTAACCCGCGGGAATGCGGATCGAGCCGCCACCGTCGTTGGCGCCGGCCATCGGCACGATGCCGGAGGCCACTGCCGCCGCCGAACCGCCGCTGCTGCCACCGGGGATGCAGTCCGTGTTCCAGGGATTGCGTGTCGGCCCCCAGGCCTCCGGCTCGGTGATGCCCTTGGCGCCGAACTCCGGCGTATTGGTGCGGCCGAAGATCACGGTGCCGGCCTTAAGCCAGCGCGCGGTGATTTCCGCGCTCACCTCCGGCCGGTAGTTCGCCGCCTTGAGCCCTTTGCAGCCGTAGGCGGTCTGCACGCCGGCGTATTCCTGGAACAGGTCCTTGGTCAGGAACGGCACACCGGCAAACGGGCCGCCGAGATTTTCCTTTGCGCGCGCGCGCGCAATCTCGTGCATCGGGATGATCACGGCGTTGAGCTTTGGATTGACTTGCCCACAGCGGCCGAGGGCCGCCTCCAGCAGTTCAGCGGCTGTGACTTCCTTTTTCTGCACCAGCGCAGCCAGCGCCAGTGCGTCGTGCTTTTGGTATTCGTCGACCGAAATCATGCGGATAACTCCCCTTTTGTCCGTACCCGGCATAGAGTAACGCCACACTGGAAAAACCGCTGGAGGCCCCATGTCCGCCGTCGACCCTGCCGTCCCGTCCGCCGCCACTTCCGCGCCTGCGTGGGCCGCCATCCTGCGCCGTTTCAACGACTGGTGGCTGCACGATCTCGGCGGTGGCCCGCGGCCGCTGAAATTCGCCTGGATCATCAACACGCAGAAAGGCGGAACCTTCTTGTTCCTCGGCTTCCTGATGTGGTGGTACGCCGGCAAGACCCCCGCCGCCACCTCAACCGCCGCCTGGGTCTACCTGGCGATGCACGGCTCCTACGGCCTGGTCTGGCTACTCAAGGACATGGCGTTTCCAGATCCCAACTGGCAGGTCCGCGTCACGCTCGGCAGTTCGCTGGCCGGCATGTTCGGACTGGGCATGTACTGGAGCTTCGGCTGGCTGTTGATCTCCGGAACGGCTCAGCCGCATTATCCGCTGCCGGATTTTGCGTGGTTCTGCCTGTGCATCTCGCTGTGCATGCTCGGCAGCGTCATCATGATCGCCGCCGACGCACAGAAATATTTCACGCTGCGCGTCAAGCGCGGGCTGATCACCGACGGCATGCACAAGTATGTCCGCCATCCCAATTACCTCGGCGAGATGATGATCTACGGCGCCTTCGCACTGATGGTCGGCCACTGGCTGCCGTGGGTCTGGCTGGCTTATATCTGGGGCGGACTGTTCGCGGTGAACATGGCGATGAAGGAGGCCAGCATGTCGCGCTACCCGGAATGGGCCGCGTACAAGAAACGGACGTGGTGGCTGCTGCCGTTCGTGTTCTGACGCCCGTCAATCCCGGAAGATGAAATACACCGCGCCGCCCATGCAGAGCGCGGCCTCGTGAGGTCGCGACCCGAACTCCGCGACCCCTGCGCAGCAGGCGTTCGCGTCGCTTTTGGCGAGTGGGCGCTTTACCTGTGGGCTTTGCCGCAGGTTGGGTCACTTACGAAATATGAAATACACCGCGCCACCCATGCAGAGTGCGGCCCACAGGTAATCCAGTTTCAGCGGCACTTTCATGAAGAATAATGCGAACGGCACGAACACCGACAGCGTGATGACTTCCTGCATGATCTTGAGCTGCGGCAGCGTCAGCGCGGTGTAGCCGATGCGGTTGCCCGGAACCTGGAACATGTACTCGAAGAACGCGATGCTCCAGGAAACCAGCGCGGCGACGTACCAGGGCTTGCCGTCCAGTTCGCGCAGGTGCGCGTACCAGGCGAAGGTCATGAAGACATTGGACAACACAAGTAATCCGCCGCTTTGGGCAACCACGGACCAGTTCATAAAGCCTCTTTGAAAACCCAGATCGCAGGCGCTGAACCTATCAGAATCGCCGCAGACAGACCTTGAAATTTTAACGCTGCGACCCATTCTTGAGTCATCCGGGAATGATCCCGTCACAACCAAAGGAGACTCGCAATGACTGCACTGCGTTATTACCCTTGGGCCGGTCGTGACTGGCTCAACGAAATCAGCAAGGCCTTCGATGCCGCCAGCAACGACAGCTCCAGCGCCGCAACCGCGGACTGGGCGCCTGCGGTCGATATCGAAGAATACAAGGACAAGTTCGTGATCTATGCCGATGTCCCGGGCGTCGATCCGGCCAGCATCGAGATCACCCTCGAACAGGGTCTGCTCAAGCTCACCGGCACCCGCGAGCAGCGCGCCGAGAACAGCGAGGTCCAGAGCCGCCGCATCGAGCGCGGCAACGGGCGCTTCCACCGTCAGTTCGTGCTGCCCGACACCGCCGATGGCGACGCCGTTTCGGCCACTGGCAGGCACGGCGTGCTGGAGATCGTGATCCCAAAGCGCGCGCAGGCACAGCCGCGACGCATCGCTGTCACGCACTGAGCCCGATGGAACAGGGCTGCGCCTGAT
>DATMTG010000351.1:0-3034 GCA_035565075.1 Stenotrophobium sp. | reverse complement strand
GAACGCGAACTGGGCGTGCTGATCACGCGCCTGCATTCGCACCCGCTGGACCTGACGCGGCCGCTGTGGGAGTGCCACCTGATCGAAGGGCTCGGACCCTTGCTCGATCCGGTGAGCGGCAAGCCGCTCACCGGGCGCCGCTTCGCGCTGTACTTCAAGGCCCATCACTGCGCCATCGACGGCATGGGCGCGATGCGGATGGTGCAGAAATGGCTGTCCCCCGACCCCAACGACATGCACGGCATGGGTCCGTGGATACTGGCCGCCAAGCCGGAGTCCGATGACATCGCCGAGCACTCCCCGTGGGCGCGCCTCAAGCGTCCCGCCCGCGCCGCCGCCGAGCAGGCGCGCGGCCTGCGCGATCTGGTCAAGGGCCTGACCAAGATGACGCGCGGTGCCGACAGCGGTACCCGCCTGGCACTGAGCACGCCACGCAGCCTGTTCAACGTGCGGGTTTCGCAGCAGCGCCGCCTCGGCACGCAGATCCTCGACCTCAAACGCATCAAGGCGGTGGCGCGGCACTGCGACGCCAGCGTCAACGACGTGATGCTGGCGATCTGCGGCGGCGCCATCCGCCGTTACCTGATGGACCAGAACGCGCTGCCGGAAAAATCGCTGCTGGCCTCGGTGCCGGTCGGCCTGCAGCGCGCGGAAAACGAGGGCGGCAACGCCGTCGCCGGCTTCGTCGTGCCGCTGGGCACTGAGCTGTCCGAAGCCAGCGACCGCGTGGCCCTGATCAACCGCGTCACCACGCGCAGCAAGGCCGAGCTGATGGAAATGCCGCGCGCCGCCCTCAGCCAGCTGGCGCTGATCGGGCTGGCGCCGTTCCTGCTCGGACAGATGACCGGCACGCTGCCGAAGATCCCGCCGATGTTCAACTTCGTGATTTCCAACGTGGTGCTGTCGAAGGACCCGATGTACCTGATGGGCGCGGAACTGGAGGCGATGTACCCGGTATCGTTCCTGTTCGACGGCTACGCCATCAACATCACCCTGGTCGGCTATCGCGACCGCGTCGCCGTCGGCTTCCTCGGCTGCCGCGAGGCGATTCCGCGGCTGCAGCGGCTGGCGGTCTACACCAGCGATGCGCTGGCGGAACTGGAGCAGTCGATCGGTATCGCCAGTGCTGCACCGGCAACCGCACCGGCTGCGGCGTCCAAAGCGACTGCAGGCAAGCGCGCAGCGCCGAAAAAGCGTAGCCCTGCAGCGGCGGTCAAACGCAAACCGGCGAAAAAGAGGAAGCCCTAGGGCGCGTTGGCACCGTCCTAAGCGCGAGTAGCATCCCTCTCCTGTGTGCGGGGGAGAGGCCTACTGACAATGATCAAGCCTTAGCGACACACCTGCGCGATGGCGTTGACCACCTGCGCCCAGCGCAGCGCGCCGGTCGGCGACAGCGATTTGCCGGTGTTGAGCAGGGCCGCCGACAGCTCGCGCGAGGGATCGGCCCAGGCCAGCACGCTGACGAAACCGAGATGGCCGAACGCCTGCGACGAGCGCGGACCGAACATGCCCACCGGGTTTTCGCCGAGCATGAACCCGGGCGAGTAGCGGATCGGCACCAGCAGCGAATGGTCGAACTGGATCGGACCCGCCGGTTGCACGGCGTCGCGCACGGTTTCCGGCCGCAGCACGCGCACGCCGTCGAGTTCGCCGCCATCGAGCAGCATCTGGAACACGCGGCAGACATCGTCCGCCGACGCGAAGATGTTGCCGGCCGGCACCACCGACGAGAGATAGCCGTCGTCGTTGGACGCATCCACCGCCATCTCGAACGGCACACCGAGGATGCGGTGCAGGTAGCGGTTCATCGGCCAGTAGGAACGCGGGCCGGTGTTGTGGTTGTGCGGCGACCGGGCGCGCGCGGACTCGGGCAGGCCGTAGGTCATCTGCTTGAGGCGCAGCGGCGCGACCAGCCATTCCTGCAGCGCGTCGTTGAGCTCCAGCCCGCTGACGCGGCGCACCAGTTCGCCGGCGATGTAGCCACCGGTCAATGCGTGATACGCCTGCGTCTGAAAAGTCGGATCGGCCGGCGGCGCCACGCACAACATGTGCACCAGCGCGTCCCAGTGCTTGAGCAATGCCGGGTCGGGATACTTGATCGGCAGGCTGGGAACGCCCGCGCGATGGGCGAGCAGCTGCCGCACGGTGACGACGCCCTTGCCGTGCGCGGCGAATTCGGGGATGTACTCGGCGACGCGGTCGTCGAGACACAGCCTGCCGTCGTCGACCAGCTTGTGCACGAGGATCGCGGTGATCGCCTTGGTCGCCGAGAACAGGCAGATCGGCGCATCGGGCTGCAGCGGCTCGATGTCGCCGCCCTCGCTCGGGGCGTTGCCGCGCAGCGCGCCGATCGCGCGCTTGAGCACGATCTTGCCGCGCTTGCGCACCACCAGCGTGATCGCCGGGTGCGTGCGCGTGCGGTACAGGTTCTCGACCGCGGACCAGATGCGCTCGACGCCGCGCTCGCTCAGGCCGACGCTTTCCGGCGCGCACTCGGCACGCCGGTCGATGCGCGTCAGCGCAGACAGGTCGCGGGTCGGGGCAGCGATCAGCCGCGGTGCGGCGAACAGGCCCGGCGCGCTCAAGCCTGGCCCGCCGGCACGCGGGCGACGATGCCGTCGAGCTCGGCGGTCATCTTGATCTGGCAGGACAAACGGCTCAGCGGTCCCGGTTCGACCGCGCCCTCGAGCATGCCGGCTTCCATCTCGTCCGGCGGCGCCAGCTGATCGAACCAGGGTTGCTCGACGTAGACGTGGCAGGTGGCGCAGGAACAGGAGCCGCCACACTCGCCGATGATGCCGCGGATCATGTTGCCGGTCGCCGCCTCCATCACCGACTGTCCGACCTCGGCCTCGACGACCTGGGTCTGGCCGACGGCATCGATAAACGTAATTTTTGGCATGTCTGTGGATTTCCGGATGCGGCGTCAGGCCGCAGGCAAGAGCGATTTTAACGGAACTGCGGCATCGGCCAACTGCGTGGGATCGACGCTGGTGCGCGCGGCCACCAGTTTCTTGGCGAACATGAAGTCGAC
>DATMTG010000350.1:0-8052 GCA_035565075.1 Stenotrophobium sp. | reverse complement strand
CCGGGTGACTTACGCAAAATCCGGCCAGGATCTGTTCGTGCTGGTGACGCCGGGCAGGATCAGCGGCATCCGCGCCAGCGACCGCCTGAAGCCCTACCTCGACGGCCTGCAGGACGCCGACCCGCTCACCGCACGCGCGCTTGAAACGCATCGCGTGCTGGCCAGCATCGCCGCCGATCGCCAGGGCGTCACCGTCTACCCGACTTTCCAGCCCGACGGCGCCGGCGGCCAGGTACTGGATTTCGAACAGAGTCTCAAGGCAGCGGATCCGACCACGGTCAAGGGCGAGCTGAGCAACGTCGGCAACCGCTACGCCAGCCGTTACTTCCTCGACCTCGGCATCAACACCGCCTCCGTCTGGGGCGACGAATTCCAGGTCTACTGGCGCCACGGCCTGTCGCATCTCGACAACAAGGGCCGCGAAGGCGACTACAACGAACAGGATCTCGCCTGGAACCGGGTCACGCCCTACGGCGTGTTTGGCATCGGCGGGCGCTACATCAACTATTTCTTCCACGCCGCGACGCTGCCGATTGATGGCCGCATCTACACCGGCGAGATCAGCTGGCTGTATCCGCTCTACGCCGACTTCACGCGACGCCTGACCGTGCAGGCCAGGGCCGACCGCACCGATTCGCGCAAGAACCTGCAGGACAGCGTCGGCGCCTACCCGGCCGGCACCCCGCTGCAGCACCAGCTCTACGCCAGCGGCGAAGTGACGCTGTCATACGGACAGGATTTCCAGTTCCTCGAACATCGCTGGAGCCTTGAAGGCGCGGCCAGCGTACGCAAGGGTTTCGGCGATGATCGGAGCAGCAACGCACAGGTGCTGGCCGATCAGGGTTATCTGCTGGTGCGTCCGGCACTGCGCCTGAAGTTCCACTGGGACGACATCATCGCAACCGGCCTCGAAGCCAGCGGCCAGCTCAGCAGCGACAGCGTGCCCGAACAACAGCAGTGGGTGCTCGGTGGCGTCGGCAACCTGACCTCGTCGTTGCCCGGGGTGGCGGTGGGCGACAAGGGCTATCTCGCGCGCATCTTCACCGAAGTCGCCGGGCCGACGGTTTATGGCGTCGCGTTCACGCCGAAAATCTTTGTCGAACAGGGCGGCGCAAGGTTTGCCCAGCCGACGACGGCCAACGGCCAGCCGCAGGGCACGCAGACCCTGGTCGATGCCGGCGCCGAACTTGGTTTCAGATTCGCGCGCTTCGTCGATGGCAGCCTGTCTTATGCGCACGCATTCACCGACCGTAATATCAACCAGACGACGCGCGACGACTCCAGGGCGCAGTTGTATTTCCGCATCACCGCGAAATTCTGAACCCCGCGACACCGGCGCAGCCGACATCCGGCACCCAGCAGCGGGATCAATGGACACCCGCTCAGCTCTGCGGCGTCAGCGCCAGGACTTCTTCCAGCGTCGTTTCGCCCTGCGCCACTTTCTGCAGCCCGGCCGCGCGCAGCGGCAGCAGGCCCTGCTTCAGCGCGGCGCTGCGCAGGCCGTTGAAGTCGATATGCTCGTGGATCAACTGCTGCAAGGGCTCGTCGAGCGGCATCATTTCATACAGGCCCAGCCGTCCGAGATAGCCGGTTTCGCGGCACTCCAGGCAGCCCTCCGCCTCGAATATCTGGCCCGGCAACGGCAGGGCAAGGCTGCCGCAGATTTCACGCCAGCGTTCCTCGCGGATCTCCACCGGCCGCTTGCAGTGCTTGCACAGGCGACGCACCAGGCGCTGCGCAACCACGCCGATCAGCGTCGCCTTGATCAGGTAATGCGGCACGCCCAGTTCCAGCAGGCGCACGATGGCGCTGCTGGCATCGTTGGTGTGCAGGGTCGAGAGCACCAGATGACCGGTCAGCGCCGCCTGCACGGCGATCTCCGCCGTCTCCAGATCGCGGATCTCACCGACCATGATGATGTCCGGGTCCTGGCGCAGCAGCGCGCGCACGCCGTCGGCGAAATTCAGGTTGATGCCGGCATTGACCTGCATCTGGTTGAACGACGGCTCGACCAGTTCGATCGGGTCTTCGATGGTGCAGACATTCACCGCCGGTGTCGCCAGCTGCTTGAGCGTCGAATACAGCGTGGTGGTCTTGCCCGAGCCCGTGGGCCCGGTCACCAGGATGATGCCGTGCGGCCGGTCGATCATGTCGCGCCAGATTCGCTCGTCCTTGGCAGAAAAACCCAACGCCGAAAAATCCTTGACCAGCACTTCCGGATCGAAGATGCGCAACACCAGCTTTTCGCCGAAGGCGGTGGGCAGGCTCGAGGCGCGCAACTCGATTTCCTTGCCCGACGGCGAGCGCGTCTTGATGCGGCCATCCTGCGGACGCCGCTTCTCCGCGACATCCAGCCGGCTGAGAATCTTGATACGGCTGGTGACCGCGATCATGACCGAGGCCGGGACCTGGTAAACCTCGTGCAGGATGCCGTCGATGCGGAAACGGATGTTGCCGGTATCGCGGCGCGGCTCCAGGTGAATGTCGCTGGCGCGCTGGTCGAACGCGTATTGCAGCAGCCAGTCGACGATGGCGACGACGTGCTGGTTGTTGGCATCGATGCTGCCGGCCCGGCCCAGGTCGATCAGCTGCTCGAGGTTCTGGACGTTGCTGAAACCGGTCTGCCCGCGTTCGTTCTCGCTGGCCTTGACCGAACGCGCCAGCGCATAGAACTCCAGCAGGTAGCGTTCGACATCCTGCGGGTTGGCCAGCACGCGCACAATCTTCTTATGCTTCAGCGCCGGCGCCAGCTCGCGCTCCCATTCGCGCAGATACGGCTCGCAGGTCGCGATGGTGATCTCGGTCGCGGTCACCTTGACCGGCAGGATGCGCACGCGCGCGGCATAGGCGTATGGAATCTCGGAGGTCACCCGGGTGACATCGATCGACAGCGGGTCCACGCGCAGATACGGCTGGCCGCTGCGCTGCGCCAGCCACTGCACCAGCGCTTCCAGCGTCAGCAGGCGACCGGCAGCCTGCGGATGCGGCCACTTGCACTCGGCGATGGTCACCAGCGGATGCGCCGGCACGGTCCCCGCCGCTTCCAGGCGCACCAGCAGATCGCGCGCCTGTCCCGTGCCGATCAGCTTGTCGGCCACCAGCGCCTCGAGCACCTCGCGCAACTGCAACCGGTGCTCGGGCACGGCGGAGGTCTGCGGAACTGCGGACATCACGGATCCTGGATCAAAGTGGCGCTCCAAGCGTCGCACGAAGCGGACGCAGGCGCCACCGCCAGCCGCGGCTCAGAACGGATTGACCGTCGGCTTGCGCGTGTAGTTCACATATCCCAGGCTCGCGCCGGCACGCAGGCCGACGCCGGTGCGGATCGGCGCCAGCACGATATCGCCGGAACGCTGGTAGTTCATGCCCAGTCCGGCGACGATGTAGAGACTGCCGTCCACCGCGGGGAAGCGCTGGAACAGGTCGTAAGTGCTGCGCAGGTTGTACACCAGCGTAAACACCTTCGAAGCATTACCGCCGAAATCCCAGCCCACCGACGGTCCTTGCCAGTACACCAGCAGGCTCTCGCCGCCCTTGTAAGTAAAGGTGCCGTGTCCGTAGCGCAGGCCGACCACGGCCGCGCCGCTGCCTTCCTCGCCGACGATGTAACCGACCGGCTGGCCAAAATCCGAAAACGCTTTTTCGACCGCCAGTGCCAGACCCTTGGTGTTTTCGCCAAAGAAGGTATTGGCCGCCTTGATCACCTCATCCTGGTTGTAGGTCTCATCGCCAAGGTTCCGGTCCTGCGCGGGATCGCCGCTGCCGGCCGTCGCGGCGGGTTGCACGGACGCCGCGCGACTGGCGCCGGAAGCGGAATCGTGATCCGCATCCACCGTCTGCCCGGCACAGGCGGCAAGACCGGCACACAGCATCGCAACGAGATAGACACGCATAGGACACTCCATCGGGAAATTATTTTCTGCCAGTTGCAGACCTATTACAGACCTGCGTGCCGCGGATGAGTTCGATACACGCGCCAACACCCTGCTCTGCACAGGCGACAATATCCAATCCAACCGCCAGAAACGAGGGAAATAGACTGCATTCCCTGTCAGCTTGACTTGACTGCACTCGATTTCGAGATAAAGCTCAAGGCCACACCCTGAACGGGAGCTGACCCCAGTGGCCACTGGTACAGAAACCCCGGTAGAGCCCAAAAAGCCCGATAGTCTTGTCGCAGACAGCAAGATGATAGAGGGACAATGGTCGACAACAAGGCGCTTTTCAGGCGATTCAGGAGTGGCGCATGGCTTGTCTTTGCTGGAATTGCTGATCGCACTGGCTGTCGTATCGATCGTACTCAGCATTGCCGTTCCGAGTTTCAATCATATGCTGGTCCGCAACCGCCTGGCGGTCGTGGCCAACGAATTGCAGTTGGCACTGACCACTGCGCGTCAGATGGCCATCGCGCGCAATGTGCCGGTCACGTTCTGTGCCGGCAGTCCGGATACCGGTTGCAATGGTCTGTGGAGCGACGGCCAATGGGTCGTCTTCATTGACCGTGATCGAGACAGTCGGATCGATGAGGATGCCGATGTCGTGCGTTTGGCCATGCAGCTACCGCCATCAAGTACGATCTCCCTGTCGGCCAACGGCGCGCTGCGGTCCGCAGTGATATTCCGTCCTATCGGCTCTGCCGAAACCCCATCAGGTGCATTTGCAGCGGGTCGTGTGCGGATTTGCGTGGAAAAATCCATCCGCGGCAATGCCACCGACCTGGTGCTGATCGGCAGCGGTCGTGCGGTTCCCGAGCAGCACGATTTTGATGGCGAGTGTCCGCCTGCGGGTAGTTAGTCGAGATCGAAGAACCTTCGGCGCGAGCCTGCTCTCACTGATCGAGCCGTTTGGCTGACTAAGCACTACCAGCAATCCGCTACCGTCGCTGTACTGCCGACACCACGGGTGCCGGCCTGGTTCAGGGTCAGTGCGCCGCAGGCGGCATCACGGCTGGCCTGAGCGCCACCAGCCACAGGCGTGGCACTCAGCGTATAAGCCGTGCGTGAGAGTGTACTGGCCGTATAGCTGTAGTCCTTGCCGGTATTGCTGGTCGAGGCACAATCGAAAACCGGCAAAGTATTGGCGTTGCCAGAGGCATCCTGATCGTAGCGCATGTTCGCGGTATAGAAGCGCTCCATGTATGACGCATAATTCGACAGGCAGGCTTCGGCGGCTCTCCGATGGGTTTTGGTAATCGAACTCGTGTACACCGGGTAGACAATGGCGGCCAGAACCCCAACTACGGCGACGGTAATCAGCAGTTCAATCAAGGTAAAGCCGTTCGATTTTTCCATGCCGCTCGCCCTATGTGGAATCATTGTGTGAGCAACTCGCGCCACGATAACCGCTTGATCGAACCGATGCCACCCGGATTGGTATTGACACTAGTGGGTACGGCGAACAGGGCTTGCAGTGTCACCACGGCGCGATTGGCGCCCTCTTCACTGGTGGGATCGCTACTGCGGGCCGTGATGCGGAAAAATTGAGACCTGCTGTCACTGAACGGCTGTGTGCCATAGCTTTGAAAGTTGGCGGATTGCTGGAAATCGCTGGCGCCACCCGGGCTGGGGCAACTGGTGCAGATGAGTTCGATGATGAACTGCGGTTGACCAGGAGCGTTACTGCCTGCGGTGTATTTGCTCGTCGCTGCGGTCTGGATCAGCGAGGCGTCGAGCGTGGAATCGGTGAACGGGTTGGCGTCGCAATGTGTGTTGAGACAGTTGCGGGCATTGACGGTACCGGCCGTCAGCAGGGCTTGGCCGGCACGCAGTCCCGCCTCGGCGTTCTGGAAAGCGAGTTCGCGATCATAGAAGTTCGCCATCATGCGTTTCTGGACGGTGGTGCCGCGAACCGCAGCTAGCCCAATCAAGGTGACGATGATCAGAAAAATCAGCGCCACGGCCAGCACAATGCCTTGCTGGCGCCGATGCCAGTGCGTGTCAATCGAATGCGGCAGAGGGCGCGATGCGGAGGCAGGTCGCGGATAGGTGGTATGCATAGTCTCGTCCGCCATTTAATTGAGAGGAGGATTTCGCAAGGTAACAACCGTCGACAGGCTGCGCGTGATCGGCGTGCCACTGGTGCTGCGCGTATTGTGCCCAACAAAAGTCAAATGGATGCGGACGGCATCGATCACCGTTGGCGACCACGAGGCAATGCTGTTGGCGTCTGTGAAAGCACTGGTACCTCTCTGGTGGTAGGTGAAATCGAGTGCAGAGACGCCCCGCACCATTTCCTGAGCTTGAGTCGTAACTGATACCGAACGGGTTACGCCGACGGCGGTGAGACGGTACAGCGAAGTGCCGCCTTGGGCGGGATCGCAAGCGAGTGCGGTGAGCGGGTTGCAGCCGATATACCAGGTCACGGATTGCAACGGCGATACCAGCGTCTTGCTGGCGATATAGGTATGCACGATGTCGTTTGCGTTACCCGGTGAGCCGATGCCCCTCTGCAGCATGTAGCCGGCGCCATTGATCCCGCTGATTTGTACGATGTCAGCTTGCGCGGGGTCACAGACTACCACCAGATCGCCCGGTCCAAGATTAGGGCTGGCCTCGGCAATCTGCAGACCGACGGCGGGTGCATAGGTCGTGGTCAGACTGTAGCTGAGACCACCGACGCCGATCAGGGTGAGATTGTCGGTGCCAGTCACGTGGTTACTGCTGCGAGTGCCGGTAGTCAATGCCGGGTTGGTATCGGCGCCGGCACCGTCGTAGCCAATGAGACCGTTGCTTGCAAAATCGGTATACCAATCGAAGACGCCGGTGGTGGCGTTTGTATTCAGGTCATTGACCGTCGTATTCAAGTTCCCACAACCGGTCAACCTCGCCTGCCGCAGATCGCGCGACAACAGGCCGAAAGTGATGCGCGAGTTTTCCTGTATCTGACTGATCGCGGCGTTGGTGCGGTAAGACTGCCTGCTGGACAGAAAGACATTACTGGCGGCAAGCGTGACAAGCAGCCCGAGCACCAGCGCGATCATCAGCTCGATCAGGCTGAAACCACGCTGCGGAGAATATCTAAATATGGACATGGCCGGCCTCACAGCATCGTCTTGGTGATGATCTGCTGCGCGCGTCCGTCGCTGACGCTCTGGGTGCAGAGTCCATCGTCCTGCCGACCGTCGCCAGTTTGCCCACAATCTAGCGTATGGAAGGTGATGGTAATCGTGCAGACGCCGTTGGCATCGCATTGGATAAAAGCGGTGGAGCTGGTGCCAAGCTGGCCAGCCAGATCGTTTTGGCACCAGAGGTTCAACTGTGCAACAACGTAGGCTGTGCCGCTGGCGTTGCAGGCGCTGGCGTTGAGCGTCTGATTCAAGCCCAAGGCATCGGCCCGCTGGGCGCGTAACAGTTCGAAAGCGGTATAACTCGCGACCACCGCCTGTGAACGGGTCATCGAGCTGTTGTTGCTCGACAGGGAGTTGATTTGCACCAGCGCGATGCCCAAAAGGCCGACCGACAGCACCAGCACGGCCACGAGGACTTCAATCAGACCGACGCCGCGTTGCGATACCCACAGGGGCGACCGCTTCAGGAAGTTATTGCTGGCAGTCAGTCGGTTCATTGGGACATACGGCGCCTGCTTGGGGTATCAGTACAACGGCTGAGGGTGTTGCCCCATAATCCGCGGCTCGCCGGGCCAGCTCAGTGGGTCGCGCAGCGCATTCATAATCGGAGCCCTGATGTATTATGGTCAGGGTACCGCCACCGAGCGCGATGTACAGCCCTTAAATCTTGACGCTGATGTCGATCCAAGGCTGATACACCCCCTCTTCCTGGCACCTTCTGTCTCCTATATTGCTGACTCCTGAGTAAACAACAGGGCCGACGAGAGGTGACGAAAGGCCGATGAGCGGTAAGTTTTATCTAAAGCGCGCGGGATAAGCTCAAATGGCTTCAAGAAGCCCAACAGCGGGATGCTTCATGACGATTAAAATAAGTGCGTGCCGTAGTATTCGACCCTCGGTGAGTGCGGGCTTTACCCTGATCGAATTACTGATCGCCATGGTGATCGCCGGCATCCTGGCAGCAATCGCCATCCCGGCCTACCAAC
>DATMTG010000349.1:0-7475 GCA_035565075.1 Stenotrophobium sp. | reverse complement strand
TGACCAGCCTGCACAAGGGGGTTGGCATGGGTGTGGGCTGGGTGCTGCTGGTGGATACGCTGGCCGGCAGCATCATCCTGCTGTCCCTGAGCGGTGTCGTGTTGTGGACGCAACTCAATCGCAGGCGGCTGCTGGGTGCCGGTATCGGGTTGGCCTCGTTGGGATTGATGGCCTCGCTGATTCTGAGCCGACTGTAGAAATTACAGCGGGACAGGAACGCATCCTGTCCCGCTGCAAAGAATCACCGTCCGCTTTCGACCTGTATGACCTGCTGATAGGTCGGGCGGTTGCTCCATGGCATCGGCGCAGCCGGCAGGCTGCTGAGGTCCGTAGGTGCGATCTCATCGTAGGTTTCGACAGTCGAGCCGGTTTTTCCCGTCGAATCGGGGAGCTGCTTGCCGGTCCAGTTGGACATGGCGCCGATGCCGCCCAGATCGCTGATGGCTTTGTCCAACGCAGTCAGCACGGCATTGCGGCAGTCGTCGGGTGTGGCGGTGTCGCTGCCATCGTCAGCGCAGCGCAACGTCTGGTAGTCGGTGTGTCCCGGCGTATTCAGCGCCATCTGCAACATGCGGTACATCACCTGATACCAGCCGTACTCAAAGGCGGAGCCTTGCGCACGCGGCGCGTCGTAGCGGCACAGCAGGATATTGCTGACGCAAGAGGTCAGCCCCGGCGCATCGCGGCTGGGATCGAGCTTGGTCAACTGCGGCGTCACGGTATCCATCAGGTGCAGATACCAGGCATCCATCAGTACTACGGCAGCCTGGTTGTCGTAGGTCGTCTTGCCGGCGTCGCCCGGTGTGCGCGAGCGACGCCAGGCGCCGAGTCCCTTGCTGCCCGGCGTGATCCACGCCGAGGTACTGCCGTTGACGGTGGTGCCGTCCTGGGCGACACCATCGACCCAGTTCTGCATCAACTGAGCCGCCGTGGTTTCATCAGAGGTCAGCGTGCCCTTGTTCATGATCTGCAATAGCAGCGGCACCAACTCCTGTCCGCGCAAATCGACATAACCAGCATCGCCCATGATCTCGACGACGTTGGCGAAATCGAACTTGCGGCCGGAGGCCATGAAATCCCTGAAGCGCACCGGCTCTGTGTCGATTCGATGGATCGGCCCCCAGTTGGCGCGGTTGTCCGCCGCCCACCAGCCCTTGGCGGGGGAGTTGTTCCAGCTGGCGATGAAGCCTTCCGGCGGATTCACCACCTGCGGGTGCTGGGCGTAGGTCAGATAATTCTGCCATTCAAAATAACCGCCCTTGAGCGGGCCGCCATCCTCCGGGACCGGTACCGCCCGGCCGGGAAATGAGACATTGCCGCCGTAGCTGCTGAAAAAATCAGGATGCTCTTTCAGGTAACTGAGATCGCCTGCCCACTCGTAATGGCCGTTGCCCCAGGAAGGCAGTTCCGGGCTCTGGCCGGGATCGCGCACCGGCAGCAAGCCGCTGGCGATGTAGCCGACATCCTTCTTGTCGACGTACAGCCAGTTGAAGGTGCCGGTGACGCCGTTGAACAGATGCTGGAAGCTGCTGACGCCATGCACGGTCGGTGTTGAAGCCAGCGCAAAAGGTGCTGCCGTATCGAGTTCGCCAAAATAAGTACTGCGCTGCGTCGAGATCACCACCGGTTCGCCGCTGACGGTGGCGGTGGCGAACACGGGGCCGTAGTGGGTGCGCAGGATATAGCGATGGATCGTGGTCGGCGTGACCGAAGTGCCGCCGGTGCCGAGTGCGGCGACAGACACGGGCGCTGTCCAAGTGTCGGTACGCTTGTAGAAGCGGCGGCACTGCAGGCCGTTGCCATCGCCCATGTCGTAGAGATAGCCGTCGGCATCCGGGAAACCATTGACAATCGCACCGGTCGGCTGCGAGCCATCCATGTTGCACATTTTCGAGACGCGCGTATCGACGATGTCGCTGTCGTTCGAGGTGGCGCTCCAGGCGTAATCCACACCGCGGCCGATCAGGACGTAGGGCAGGGTGCCGAACGCCATGCCGCGCGCATCAAAATCGGTGGCGGTGCCGCCGGTGGAGTGCACGGCAAATTCCCACGGCAGGTTGGGTTCGAAGTAACCCATCTGCGGCCCCATCACGCCAATCGGGTGACCATCCGTGGTGCGGTCGGCGTTGACCGCCATCCAGTTCGACATGCTCAGTGGCACGCCGAAGCCGGCCTGACTGAAGGCGTTATGCAACTCGGCATAGGGGCCGAGCGCTACTTGGTACGGGCGTTTCTTGTTGGTGGATTTCTTGTCGGCGGAGAGGCGTGCGACCGTCTTGTCTGGCTTGGCAGGAAGCTTTGCTGCGTGCGCGCTGGCGACTTGCATGGCTTTGATCGCCTTGACGGTCTTGAGTGTATCTTTGCCCGACAGCAGTTGAGCTAGCAGGGTCCGGGCTTCTTTACGTTTGGCCGAAGCCACGAAAGTCCCCGCCGCTGGCGGTGCGTTTTCGTTAACGCCGCCAGCATCGTAGGCGTCGAAGGTCTTGTAGCTGCCGACATCCCAGATCGCGGTCCCGGCCGGCAGGGTCTGCGGACATTTTTCGTTGAGCGTCGCCGGCGACTGATGATAGGTCGCGCTGATGGTGCGCGTGGCATCCGGGTCATCGGCGTGACGCAGATCGCGCCAGACCTTGCAGGCGTGTGCCGGCAGATTCAGGTTTCCTGCGGTCACGGTCGGGTCGAGTTGCTGCAGCAGCATCTCGTTGGTGACCTCGCTGCCGCCGCCCACCGCGAACAGCGCCTGGATGAAGATGGCCGAAGCGACGACGTCGTTGCGCGTGAATGGTGCCGGCGGGAAGCCGCCGTTCTTGAGCACCAGGTATTCGGGCGGAATTTTTGCGAGATTGGCGCCGCTGAGCGTGCCGATGTAGGCATTGACGCCGGCGACATCCGCGTCGATGTCCGACAGCACCAAGGGGCCGAGTTCGCCGAACTTGGCGGCGGTCTGGTTGACCATCTGCGTCAGTTCGTCCTCGCTGTATCCGGCGGTGACCGCCAGACCCGCGTCGATCTGATAGAGCAGCGGCGAACCGCCGAGGAACTTGCTGGCCATGCCGCGACCGGCATTGCGCAGAAAATCCATCAGCCACAGGCGATCTTCGGCTTGCGCGTAGCCGACGCCGTACATCGCATCGCGGCGATTGCTGGCGGTGATGAACGGCACGCCCCAGCCATCGCGCTGGATGGTGACGCTGCCGCCGTAGGCGGTAGTCAGCTTCTCGGTGGAAATCACCTTGTCGGGCGTCAGACCTTCGTGCTTGAAGTAGTTGCAGGCCTCGTCCGAGGAAGCGACGTGCTGGCTGATATCGGCCGGTGGATTGCACGGCGTCGCCTTGAGTCCGGGCTTGGCGTAGCTGAGATCGCCGTACAGCGTCGCCTGGTCGCTGAAGTTGGGCGGATCGCTGGCGGGAGTACCGGCTACGGGTAGGCCGACGCCGCCCGCCGAATTGCCGTTGCTGCCCGGCGGCAGCACGTTGAGATAAGTGCTGCTGCCATCGCCGGGGCCGAGGTCGCCACTGAGAGTGCTACCGGGCGTGCTGCTACTGCCGCCTGCACCGGGAGCGACCGGTGAGCTGTGGCCGCAGGCGCTGAGCAGTAATGCTGCCGTCAGCGTCACTGCCCATGCACGGCGAGATGAATGAGAGAAGGACGGGGGCAGCGAATCAGATGACGACATGGCGTGTCTCCAAAATGTTTCAAACCTCAGCGTTCGCAGCCCCCCCGCAAACGCTTCAGAGTTAAATGACGGTAATTAACTTACGCTTTGCGGCAACTCCCGGCCTTGACGCCGAATGTCTCTTCCAGGTGACCATTGAGGAATTTTCCCGTCGGGTCGATGCTCTGGCGGATTTCCAGGAATTCCTTCCAGCGCGGGTAGAGCGCCGCGAACTGCTTGTGCCTGAGCGTGTGCAGCTTGCCCCAGTGCGGGCGGCCTTCGTACTTCCAGAAGATCGGCTCGATCTGCGCGAAGTACTGGTGGTAGCTCATCTCGTAGGACTGGTGCACCGAGATGGCACAGGTGTCGCGGCCCTGGAACATCGACAGCGGAATGTCGTCGCCTTTCACATAGCGATATTCCAGCGGGAAGAAGCTGTCGAGATTGCGTTCGCGCACGGTCTTGAGGATTTCGCGCACGCAGGCCGGGCCGTGCTCGGCGGGAATCTCGTATTCCATTTCATTGAAGCGCTGGTCGCGGACGTTGGCGAACACCCGGAACGACTGATCCTGGACATCGGGAAAGTCGATGTGCTTGACGATGAGATTCAACAGGTCGGCCTGGATCTTCGGATAGTTGCGGGCATAGGTATTGACCATGCGCAGCTTGCTGACTTTGTCGCCGTCGCCGGTATCGATCTTGGCGATGGTGTGCGGGTCGGTGGTTTCATTCTGCGTCTGCGCCAGGGCCACGTCGGAGTGAAGGATCGGATTCATCTCGAAATGATCGTTCTCGCGAACCAGTCGCGGCATGTCCTCCAGCAGTTCCTCGGTCTTTTGTATCCACTGCTTCTGGTGCAGGCGAAACGCCTTGCGGTTTTGCAGGCGCACGCGCGTGATGATGCCGAGCGAGCCCAGGCCGACGCGTGCGGCGTTGAACAGTTCCGGCTGGTGATCCTTGTCGAGATCGATGATGTCGCCTCTGGCGGTGATCATGCGCAGGCCGATCACCGTCGTGGAGTAGGAGCCGAACTTCGGGCCGGTGCCATGCGTCGAGGTGCTGATGGCGCCGGCAAGGCTCTGGACATCGATGTCCGACATGTTGGGCAGTGCCAGCCCGGCCTTGAGCAGGGGCTCGCCCATGTCGGTCATGGTCGTGCCGCCCCAGAACTCCGACTGCATGGTTTGCGGGTCGACACTGATCAGGCCGCTCATGTTGTTCAACGTCACCAGCGTGCCGTCGGTGGGCACCAGGGGACTGAACGAATGGCCGGAGCCGACGGCACGCACGGTGTTATTGGCCTTGCGGATGAGGTCCGCCAGCATTGCTTCGTTTTCCGGTGCGGAGCGCACATCCGGAATGCAGGATTGTGCGCCTGACCAGTTGCGCCAGGGCATGGGGTTGAGTCTTGCAGCGGCCTGCGCCAGCTTGCTGAAGCTGCCACCGAGCCCGAACAGGCCCATGGCGCCAGCGTGCTTGATCAATTCTCGACGTGTCAGTGACATGATGCGTTCCTCGCTATTGCAGCTTGCTGCCGGACATGTATTCGACCAGCGCTGTGAAATCATCCTCGGTGCACTGCATGCACATGCCCATAGGCGGCATGCCCTTGTAGCCGTTGACGACGTGCGCGAGCACGGTGTCCTTGCCCTGTGCCAGGCGCGGTGCCCAGGCTTTGGCATCACCTTGCTGTGGCGCACCAGATGACGGATTGCCGTGGCAGGCGTGACAGGTGGAGTTGTAGAGCTTGAGGGTTGCAGGCGTCGCCGGGTCGGCCTTGGTCAGTGTGACTTGCGGCGGCGCGGAATTGCCGTGGTCGCAGGCGGCCAGCATCAGGCTGCCGCACAACAGCAGGGCCCAAGTGAATAATGGTCTTGCGCGGCGTGAGGATGTTTTCGTCGACATGAGATTCTCCTTCATGGGGATGCAGGCTCCGCGGACACCGGCCCGGTGGCGCCGAACAGCAGGGCGTTACCGTGACCATCGTCGATGGCGGCGGTCAGGGGTGCGCGATCCGCGCGCGCATGCAGCGTGAACGTGTGGCCATCGTCGCTGCTGGTCAGCGTGGTGCCGGCCAGGCCGGTGAGCAGCAGATGGCCGTCTGCAAGCTGCACGATATCGGTCAGCGACTGCTGCGTGCCGGACGCGATCTCGCTCCAGCTCAAACCCTGATCGCTGCTGACGAACAGATGGCCGCGCTGCCCGGCGGCCAGCAGGCGGCCGTCCCTGAGTTGCAGGCCGGCCCAGAATGAGCCGGGGTTGCTGGTCTGGATGGTCGTCCAGGTCGCACCACTGTCCGTAGAACGGTAGATGCGGCCGGCTTCACCGGCGACGTACAGTAGTGGTGCGCCATCACCGAAGATGTAATTGAGATGGCGGTCGGTTTCTTCGCCGGTTTCGACCGCCAGTGATGCCCAGGTCTTGCCGCCATCGGCGGTCTGCACCGCAGTGCCGAACTGGCCAACGGCCAGACCGTGTTGTGTGTCCTTGAACCAGATCGACAGCAGCGGGTTGTCGTGGCTGATGTCTTCGCGCTGCAGAGCCCAGTGCTCGCCGCCATCTGCGGTATGCAGAATGACACCATCGTGTCCGGCGGCCCAGCCCTGCTGTCCATCGACGAAGCAGACGCTGGTCAGCAGCGCTTGAGTCGGCACCACCTGCGCTTGGCGATAGCTGCGGCCACTGTCGTCCGACAACAAAATCACACCGTGATCGCCGACTGTAACGATGCGCGAGCCCGCATGCGCGACAGCCAGAATCGAAGCCAGAGTCGGGTGGGCGACCCGCACTGCCGGAATCTGCGCTGAGGCGGGTTGCACTGTTGTCGCGGCGGCGGACAGGCCCGGCCACAGCAGGGTGCCGCAGAGCAGGACACTTGGGAGTAGCGGCAGTGGCTTATTCATGGGCAAACCCCGGCACACGCACCGGCCCCTTGCGCGGGAACAGGCGTTCGAGCACCACGGCGAAGGCCGGCAGCGCAGTCATCGCCATGACCATGTTGACCATGAACATGAACGCCAGCAGCTTGCCCATGTCGGCCTGGAATTTCAGTGCCGAGAAACCCCAGGTGGCGACGCCGACTGACAGCGTGATGGCGGTGAACACGGTGGCGATGCCGGTTTCCTTCAGCGCATGTTCGAATGAATCGACGATGTTCTCGCCACCGGCCAGGTGCATCTGCAGACGGTTGTAGATGTAGAACGCGTAGTCGACGCCGACGCCGACCGACAGCACCATCACCGGCAGGGTTGCGACCGTCAGGCCGATGCCCAGTTCCTTCATGAAGGCATAGCCGATGAAGGTCGCCACTGCCAGCGGAAAGCAGCAGGCCAGCATCGCACGCCAGTCGCGGTAGGCGAGAAACACCAGAATCAGGATCGCGGCGAAGACATACAACAGCATCGGAATTTCTTCCTGGTGCAGCACTTCGTTGGTCGCAGCTTCGACGCCGCCGTTGCCGCTGGCCAGGCGCAGCGTCACGCCGGGCATCGGATGTTCGCTGCGGAACTGTTTGACTGCCGCCACCACGCGCTGCAGCGTCGTCGCCTTGTGGTCGGTCAGATAGAGATTGACCGCCAGCCACTTGCAGCCCTTGCCGCGGATTGCCGCCGCTTCCTGCGCTTGCGCGATGATGTAACCCAGCGCGTGACTGTCGCGCGGAATCGTCGCCATCTTCGGGTTGCCTTCGTTGAGGCCGGCATCGTAAAGCTGGGTCAGCGAGGCGATGGACTCGGCGCGCGTCACGCCGGGGACGTTGCTCATCTCCCAGTCGAATTCATTGATGTACTTGATCCGCTCGACATCGCTGCAGGAATTTTCA